>CALGOD010000409.1 GCA_937957845.1 uncultured Nocardiopsis sp. | reverse complement strand
CCGCAGGAGTGACGATAGCTTCGCTTCAGTGCCGGAAGTGGACGAACAGACGACCGAAGTTCTTGGAGTCCTTCTCCACACGGTGATAACGCGCCTTGACGTCCTTGCGATCCAGGAAGCGCAGCACCCGCTTCTTGAGCTGTCCCGACCCTTTGCCGGGGATGATCTCGACGGTCTTGGCCTTCGTGCGTTCCGCCTCGTCCATGATCGCGCTGAGGGCCTGGTCGATGTCACGACCCTTGTTGAAGATGTCGTGCAGGTCGAGTTTGAGCCGCACCGTGCCTCCTCCGCCTCCGATGCTCCGGATCATACGCGGTGCGCCCTCCGCCCCCTCCGGAGCCCGAAAATCGCTGGTGCCACGGGTCCGGCCACGAAATCATGAGTACATGAATCGGAAGGAACTCGTGCGCGCCTCCAAGTTCCTGGCACGCGTGCTCCGCCACGACCCGGACAGCGCGGGGGTACGGCTCGACCCGCAGGGATGGGTGGAGGTGGACGCGCTCCTCTCGGGTTGCCGCCGTGCCGGATTGCCTCTGAGCCGCGCCACCCTGGGGGAGGTCGTCGAGGGCAACGACAAGAGGCGCTTCGTCCTCAGCCCCGACGGCACACGCATACGCGCCTGGCAGGGCCATTCGGTACGGGTGGAGTTGGGGCTCGAACCCCGTACCCCTCCGGCGGTCCTCTACCACGGAACCGTGGGCCGCTTCCTGCCCGCGATCATGGGCGAGGGACTGCGTCCGATGCGGCGCCACGACGTGCACCTGTCACCCGACCCGGGGACCGCCCGGAGGGTGGGCGCCCGGCGCGGAGAACCGGTGGTGCTCTCGGTCGCCGCCGCACGCATGCACGACGAGGGCCATGTCTTCCGCGTGACCGGCAACGGGGTATGGCTCATCGCCGCCGTACCAGCGGAGTACCTCACCACGTC
The DNA here is from genome assembly GCA_937957845.1 of uncultured Nocardiopsis sp. Taxonomy (GTDB): domain Bacteria; phylum Actinomycetota; class Actinomycetes; order Streptosporangiales; family Streptosporangiaceae; genus Nocardiopsis. Next base: position 361 of record CALGOD010000409.1, on the reverse strand, counting down.
GCCCCCTTCCTGACACGGTGCGGACGAGGTCACCGGTCCGACCGCTTGTCGGCGGAGAAGATCGCGGTACCGGGGATCATCCGTCCGCGCACCGGCCCCCAGCCGCCCCACACCCTGTCCAGGCCTTCGGGCCACTCCGGCTCGACCATGTCACGCAGAACGAGTCCGGCGCGGGCGATCCCGCGGACCCAGTCGCCCACCGTGTGGTGGTGCTCCACGTAGATCGCGTTGCCGTCGTCGTCCTCCTCCACGTAGGCGCGACGGTCGAAGTAGGAGTGACGCACGGTGAACCCGTGCTCGCTGGGGTCCTCGGGAAAACTCCACCGGATCGGGTGCGTCACCGAGAACACCAGACGCCCGC
>CALGOD010000408.1 GCA_937957845.1 uncultured Nocardiopsis sp. | reverse complement strand
ATCCGTTGCTGTACATGCTGACCCGGGTGCAGGGCGCGCGAGACTTCGGCAGCGGGCTGGAGCTGAAGGCCGAGTCCCTGGGCAGGCTGTCCTCTCTGCAGCTGCACCACATCTTCCCCAAGAGTGTGCTGCGCGACTCCTACGATCGCGGGCACGTCAACGCGATCGCGAACTTCTGTTTCCTCACCCAGCAGAGCAACCTCGAAGTGTCCGACCGCAGGCCCGAGGAGTACTTCCCCGAGGTCGAGGAACGCCACCCCGGAGTACTGGCGTCCCAGTGGATCCCCCTCGACCCGGACCTGTGGAAGGTGGAGAACTACCTCGACTTCCTGGCCGCGCGCCGGGAACTCCTGGCGGAGGCCGCGCAGACCTTCCTGGAGGAACTCGCCACGGGTTCCCGTCCTGCGGCGGAGGAGCCGTTGAGGCCGGTCACCGTGCTCTCCGTCGAGCCCGACGACGCGCGCAGCGTGCAGGTCCAGGAGATGGTGGAGGCGTTGTTGCGGCAGGGGTACGCCGAACCGGAGCTGGACACCGTGATCGCCGACCCGGTCAGCGGTCGCCCCATCGCCGAGGCGGAGGCGTTCTGGCCGGAAGGTCTCCAGCACGGACTGGGCAAACCGGTCGTCCTGGAACTGGACCCGGAACAGGCCGACCTGCCGCGGCTGCAGGAATTGGGGTATGAGGTGTTCACCTCGGTGGACTCCCTGCTGGGCTTCGTCAACCGTCTGGGGCAGGAGGCGGCCGGGACGGTCGAGGAGGAGGCACCTCCGACGGAGGAGTCCACGGCCAGCGCTGAGGCCGGTGACTTCGGCCGGGCCATGGTGTCGGTGTACGAGCGCGCCAAGACCGAGGCCGGCTACACGGCGTCGTACTTCCTGGGGATGCTCTCGGAACTGGGGCCGCTGGGTACGGCTCGCAAACTGCTCCACGCCCCGGCGGTCTCCGACGGATTCGCCAACCTGTGGGAGCGGGGCCGCCTCGACCTGACGGTGGAGGCGTTGGTGGTGCGTCCCGAGTACGCGCACCTGTTCACCTCTGAGGAGCTGAGCCGGGCCCGGGGCCGCCTGGAGCAGTTCGGGTACCGCTTCCCGGACGAGTAGAGCCCTCCTGTACGACGACAGTGTCTCCAGCGTCACCGTGGACCGTCGACGGTGACGCTGGGGGCAAGATCGACCGCAGGTCGGACCCCTCACACATCCCACGGAAACCGGACCGGGTCGGGGAGCGTCCACAACGGTGCGGATACCGCTTCACCGCACGGGTGGAAGCCCAGACCAGGCACCACTCGCCCGACCGCCCCGTCTCCGTGGCCGAAGTGGCCCCGGACGTCTTCCTGCGAAGGACGAGGTCATGCACTCCCCCTCTCCCTCTCCCGGTTCCGACTTCACCGATCACGCGAAGGAGGAGTTGGTCCGCTGGACGAGCCGCGGTGTGTGCGGCTTCGTGTTGGGCGCCGTCGCGATCAACCTTCTGGCGGTGGTCATGGGCCTGGTCGGGCCCTGGATCGCCTACCTCGTCCTGCTCCTGATGGCTCCGCCGTGCGCGCTGGTGCTGATCGTGGAGAACGAACCCGAGACCGAGGGCGCGCTGCGCCGCACGGCGGGAATCTGGGCCCTGCTCCCGACCTATCTCTGTGTACAGCTGGGCGTGCTGGGTGTGTTGCATCCGTGGTGGCTGGCGGGTTGGGTCGTCACCGGTCTGGTGAGCGCGCTGCTGTACTGGTGGGGTTCGCGGAACTGAGCCTGCGCCTTCCTCCGGTAGCCCCAGCGTCAGCCCGGGGGGGACGGTCCCGCATCGGAACCGGCTGAGGCGGTGGCCGCGCCGGCACACCTTGTCCGGATCTTCTGTGGGACAGGCACCCTCCTTCCAGCAGAAGAAGACCAGCACCTTTACGACGTAGATCAACAAAATTTTCCGGTGAGGCCGTCACCCGCACAGCACTTTCACGATGAAGTGGCCTGGTCTTCCCCCAGACCTCGGCCGTCCGGGATACGCGGCTGGGCCCCGCTTCGACAACGGTCAGTCAAAGGGACAACAGGAAGGGGGAAGATGCTTCGCCAGGGCCTCCGGGGAAGCGGACAACGCTCCCGGAAGTGATCGCCTCCCACAGGGGCGCGGGACCTCGCCCCTCTCCCGCCGAGACGGTGATGGGTTCCCTACGTACGGCTGAAGCACTCGGCACAAGAGGTGCGTAGGGGTTGCTGAGTACAAGCGGTCAAGGTGAGTGCGACAAGTCCGGAGCAGGTTCGTGAGAACGGACGACATCACTCTGGCATGGCCACCAGCCTGGCCTTCACCGCTGTGTGTCCTGCTCTGGTCACAGAAGGAGGACTGACCACTTCAGGGTGGGGGACACGCGCGTGTCCGCGCCCACCCGGATGGCGGCGACCTTTTGCGGGGTGACAGTGCCGGGCAGGAAAACCCCGTCCCTGTACGGTCCTCCTCCCGGTTCCGGTGGACGGAGTGTCGGAATC
>CALGOD010000407.1 GCA_937957845.1 uncultured Nocardiopsis sp. | reverse complement strand
CCAGGGCGACGACCCCCAGACGGTGTGCCCAGGTTCCCATCACAGGCCTCCCGGCGGGCGCGCCGCCGCCGACACGGCGCTCGGTCGTCGTCACGCTCTCTCCTTGGACATGGAGCACCCACCTCGCGTCGTTCGAGGCCGGACGCGGCACAGCGCCCGGCAGCGCGTCCGCCGCCAGGATCTCGCGGGACCGGGACGGAACTGGTGGCGAAGACGACCCGAGGAGCCGCACACGCCCCGTGCGCCGCAACACTACGCAGTCAAGGTCACACAGCGATTGAGGACCGGACGAGAGATGACGACGAAAAGATCACACAGGGTGACCACCGTACGTTCTCCGGTCGACGGCACCCCGTGTCCCCACGGTCGGGCGCGCCCTCCCCACCGCGGGGCCCGCGCTCAGCCCACCCCGAGCCTCTCAAGGATCAGTTCGCGGGCGCGTCCGGCGTCGGCCTGACCTCTGGTCGCCTTCATGACCGCGCCCACCAGGGCTCCGGCCGCGGCGACCTTGCCTCCGCGCACCTTGTCGGCGATGTCGGGGTTGCCCGCGATCGCCTCGTCCACGGCCGCGCCGAGCGCGCCGTCGTCACTGACGACCTTCAGGCCACGGGCCTCGACCACCTCGTCCGGTTCGCCCTCACCGGCCAGTACGCCCTCCACCACCTGGCGGGCGAGCTTGTTGGTGAGCGTGCCCTCCTCCACCAGGGCGATGACCCGGGCGACCTGCGCGGGGGTGATGGGCAGGTCCCCCAGCTCCACCTCCTGTTCGGTGGCGCGGCGGGAGAGCTCGTTCATCCAGAGTTTGCGGGCCTCGGAGGCGGGGGCACCCTCGGCCACGGTCGCCTCCACCAGACCGATGGCGTCGGCGTTGACGAGGTCGCGCAGCTCGGTGTCGGTGAGGTTCCACTCCGCGCGCACCCGGGCGCGCTGGGCCGCGGGCAGTTCCGGAATGGTGGCGCGCAGTTGCTCCACCCACTCCTGCGAGGGCGCCACGGGGACCAGGTCCGGGTCCGGGAAGTACCGGTAGTCCTGCGCCTCCTCCTTCGAGCGGCCCGAGATGCTGCGGCCGGTGTTCTCCTGGAAGTGGCGTGTCTCCTGCACGACCCTCTGCCCGGCCTCCAGCACGCCGGCCTGACGCTCGATCTCCGAGCGCACGGCCCGCTCGATCGAACGCAGCGAGTTGACGTTCTTGGTCTCGCTCCGGGTGCCCCACTCGTCGGCGCCGCGAGGGTTGATCGAGACGTTGACGTCGCAGCGCATGGAGCCCTCCTCCATGCGCACGTCGGAGATGCCCAGCGCGCGGACCAGGTCGCGCAGCTCGGCGGCGTAGGCGCGGGCCACCTGGGGCGCCAGCTCACCGGTGCCGGTGATGGGCTTGGTGACGATCTCCAACAGCGGGATGCCCGCCCGGTTGTAGTCGACGATGGAGTAGTCGGCACCGTGGATGCGACCGGTGGCCCCGCCCATGTGGGAGGTCTTGCCGGTGTCCTCCTCCATATGGACACGCTCGATCTCCACGCGGAACTCGCGGGGCCCCTCGGGGGTGTCGACCGTGACGTCGAGGTGGCCGTCGACACAGATCGGCTCGTCGTACTGGGAGATCTGGTAGTTCTTCGGCATGTCCGGATAGAAGTAGTTCTTCCGAGCGAAGCGGCCCCACGGGGCGACGGAGCAGTTCAGCGCCAGTCCCAGGCGGATGGCGCCCTCGACCGCCTTCTCGTTGACCACCGGCAGCGAGCCGGGCAGTGCCAGGCAGACCGGGCACACCTGCGTGTTGGGCTCCGAGCCGAACGCGGTGGGGCAGGAACAGAACATCTTGGAGGCGGTGCCCAGCTCGATGTGGGTCTCCAGGCCGAGCACGGGCTCATATGTGGCCAGCGCCTGCTCGTACTCCACCGGTGCGGGACCGCTGTTCGTGGCAGGGCTAGGAGTTACCGCGTGGGCCATCGCCGAAAACCCGTTTCCTTAGAGGACATACCTTCCAGCTCAGAGTACCGAGCGTGTGGGGGTGGAGTGCCCGGGACCCGGGACACCGCACATCACAGCCAGTACACGATTGGGCCGCTGTCCAGGGAATGCCCGCTGTTTCGGGGCACCCGACGGTTAACCTGGTCGTTCCAGATGATGTCCCGCCGGTCGGTCCCCACGGTGGCCGCCGCCCTCGCCCAGGAGCGCAAGCATGTCAGGCATCCTGCGTCGGTGCGCCACGCTGCTCTGCGCCGTCGTCGTGGTCGGTGCCCTGGCCGGTGTCCCCGCCGCCGGCGCCGACGGATTCTCCCGGCTGGACCGCGATCCGGTCGAGGGCACGCCCCTCACCCTCACCGACGGCAGAGAGGTCGACACGGCGCTGTTCAGCCTGCGTGTGGCCGACCACGATTCGGTGCAGGCCTACTCCGCGGCCTCCGACAAGGAGCTCCACCCACGCGCCGCCTACGTGGAGTCAGTGTGGTCGGACCTTGCGCAATGGACCGAAAC
>CALGOD010000406.1 GCA_937957845.1 uncultured Nocardiopsis sp. | reverse complement strand
TCGACCGGCCCGACGGCGTGGTGCGGGCCTGGGCCGACGTCACCGCTCCCGGCCTGCGTCAGGCCGTGTCGGTGGCGGTCTGAGCCCTCCCTGATCAGAGGCCCCGCCCACGCGCCATGGGTGGGGCCTCGCCTCTTTCGCGGGGGGAGGGGCCGTCAGGAGCGGCCGGCGTCCTCGGGGACGGAGGAGGCGGCACGGGCACGCCTGCGGCCGATGTCGGCCTCGACCTGGGCCACGTTGCCGCGTACCAGGACGATCACCACCAGCGTCAGCGCGAACCCACCGACACGCAGGGCCAGCATGGCCGGGTCCTCGGGGAGCCGCTCCCCGAACAGGACCGTGCCCATCACCACCATGAAGACGTTGCCCGCGACGTTGGCCACGGGAGCGGTGACGGAGGCGCGGGAACGTTGCAGCGAGGTCTGGAAGAGGACGATGCCCACCGCCCAGCCGACGGCGTACAGGTAGGGGTAGGGGGACATCAGCGCGGGGACGACCGCGTTCCACAGGCCGTGTTCGGCCAGCAGGCCGCCCAGGCCCTTGCCCTGGAGCCCCGCGCTGCCCTGGGCGAATCCGGCGGCGACGCCCATCGCGGCGGCCGACATGTACCTGCCCCGGCCACCGGCCAGCCCCACCACGGCCAGGCAGATCGCCACGGTGGCCAGACTGACCAGGATCAGGAACGGGGTGCGGGCGCTGGTACCGGTCTCCGCGCCGTCGGCGGTGGACAGGCTGAGCAGGCCGAGTGCCACGGGCATGACGGCGAGCGCGACGTACTCGCCCCGGGTGAGGCGCTCCCCGAGCAGGAGCGTGAGGACGAGGATGCCACAGGCGACTCCGGCCGCGAAGGCCGGTTGGACCACAGAGACGGGAGCCAGACCGAGGGCGACGATGAGGCCGACACTGCCCAGAGCGGCGAAGAAGCAGCCGAACACCCAACGGGGGTTGGTGAGCAGCACCCGCGCCAGGTGCAGGGGTCGGTTGATCGAGATCGACTCCGATCCGTGCAGGGCGCGCTGTTCCACGGTCAGGCCGACGGTGTAGACCACGGCGGACAGCAGCGCGACCAGGAGTCCGATCACGGGCGGACCTGCTTTCTTGTCGGAGGTCGTGGCCGGTGCGGCAGACGTGGTGCGGGGAGCGGCGGCTAGAGTCCGTTCTCGAAGGGTCGTCCGAGCCGTCGGGGCCGCGGAGCGCCCGGAGGGTCGCCGAGGATGCCGAAGGCTCAGTGCTCCGGGTCCGGACCGAAGATCGACTTCGCGGGAACGGAGCCTGACGTCGTCGTCCACGGCTCGGCCGGAGGGAGAGAGGTTCGGGGAAGGTTGACGGCTTCCATATAACCAGTTCTAGTCTGGTCTGACGAACCCCTGTTTCCGGCTGGCGGTCTCTGCGGTCAACAGGGGTGGAGGAACAGGGATAGAACCTGTTCCGTGAATGTCCACAGCGCGCGATGACGAGGGATGGGGCACGGTGCAGGACCCGCGTGGGCCGGACGAGGAGGCCCCCGACCCCCAGGTCGCGAAGGACGATGAGCCGGGTGCGGTGAAGGACTCCGGGAACGGTGCGTCCCCACGGGCGTCCTGGTCACGTGTGGCGCGACTCCTTCGCCCCCGCCGCCCCTGGCCCGATCCCCGGCACCTCTCCTGGCGCGCCCTCGCCCCATGGCGGTACCGTTCCACGCGCTTCGAGCCCGGACCGCTCGGACTGCTCGGCGTCATGTTGGCGGCGATGGCCGTCACCCTGTTGCTCGTCCAGACCGGCTCGGGGGGGACCGGTGGCGCCGGTGAGGGCGGCGACGGTGATCCCGTCGCGGTGCCGGGGCCTCCCGCGGGGGAGTTGCGCGTCATGGTCGTCGGTGACTCCCTGTCGCAGGGGAGCAGCGGTGACTACACCTGGCGCTATCACCTGTGGTCCCACCTGCGCGAGACCGACGTGGACGTCGACTTCGTCGGTCCCTACGACGGCGTGTACGGACTGGCGGAGGAGGAGTTCGACGACCAGGACTACGCCGACCCCGACTTCGACACCGACCACGCCGCGCGCTGGGGCGCCTCCGCCCAGGACCTGGCCGCCGACGTCGCGCGGGTGGCGGCCGAGTACGAGCCGCACTACATGCTGCTTCTCGCCGGAACCGAGGACATCCTGGCCGGTGACGGGGCCGACCGGGCGTTGGAGGGCATCGGCGAGACCGTGTCCACGGTGCGTGTGGTGCAGGGAAGGACCCGGTTCGTCATCGGGGAGTTGCCACCGGTGGAGGGCACCGGGAACGACGGACCGGTCAACGACGAGATCGACCGGTTCAACATGGGGGTGGTCGACCTGGCCGAACAGCTGACCTCCGGCGACTCGCCGGTGGTGATCGCCCGGAGCGCGGACGGATACGCGCCGGCCCACGACAACTGGGACGAGGCACACCCCAACACGCGCGGCGAGTTGAAGATCGCCGCGGCCTTCGCCGACGCGCTCGCCGAACCCCTCGGGGTCGGACGGGCCTACCGGCGGCCGCTCCCGGAGGTGTCGGTGGGACCGCTGACGCCGGCCGAGCCCACCGCGGAGGAGTCCGATGACGGACTGGTGCTCACCTGGGAGACCGTGCCGGGGGCCACCGACTACAGAGTGGTCCAGCGCCGGGTCTCGCCGGCTCCGGACGAGCCCTTCGTGCTGCCCGTGGACGTGGACCTGGACGGTGACCGCGGTTCCGTCCTGGTGGAGTCGCTCTTCAGCGGGGCCGACTACGAGTTCGTGGTGCGTTCGTTCAAGGGTCGTGACGAGGGAGCCGAGTCCGAACCCCTCCGGTGGGTGTGGGACGACGAGCCGCCACCGGGACCGTCCTGGGTGCGTGTCCACGACGGCGGGTCCGTCGTGGAGTGGGAACCGGTGGAGGAGGCTTCGCACTACGAGGTGTGGGTACGTGTGCTGGACTGCTCCTCCTCCAGCGGTCGGCGTCTGCCCGTGGACGCGTTGGAGGACCTGGACCCCACGGACGACCCGGACGACGGGGACGGGGAGGGACCGCCCCCTGGGGGAGGCGATCCGCCGAGGACCGAACCGGAGCCGCCGTTCACGCCCACGCCGCGGCCCCAGCCCGGACCGGACGGGCCGGTGGCCACTCCGGGTGTCCCCGACCCGCCTCCGGGGCCGGACTGTGAACGCCGTGACGGACGCGGACCCGAGAGTGGACGGGGTTGGCGCACGCTCGGCTCGGTGGGAGCGGACACGCGCTGGTCGGCGACGGTCTCGGGATCCTACGAGGTGGTGATCCGCTCCTACCGAGACTACGTGGAGGGCGGTCACTCCGACAGCGTCCTTCTCTCGGAGGGACGGTGACCTCCCGAACCGCCCTCCGACGGGCCGCCCGATCGCTTCCGTGGGTGGTGGGACTGGTCGCCGGGGTGCTGGCGCTCGGCCCGGCCCTGGGACGCGGTTACGTGCTCCGCTACGACATGGTGTTCGTGCCGGACCTTTCGCTGGGAACGGTGCTGCGGGGTGCGGACGGATTTCCCCGTGCGATCCCCAGTGACGCCGTGGTGGCGGTCCTGTCCATGGTCCTGCCGGGGGACGTGGTGCAGTCGCTGGCGTTGCTCGCCGTGTTCACCGTGGGCGGGGCCGGCGCCGCCCGCCTGCTGTCGCGCGCGCTGCGCGAGGAGGGGTCGGTCCCGGGACTGCTCGCCTCGTCGGCGGCCGGGGTGGCCTATGTGTGGAACCCGTTCGTGGCCGAGCGCCTGTTGTTGGGGCAGTGGGCCGTGCTCCTGGGTTACGCGGGACTGCCGTGGGTGGTGGGGGCCACCGGCCGGTTGGTCTCGCTCCGGCCGATGAAGGGGCTGGCGGGCCTGGTGTGCGCGCTGGTTCCGGCCGCTGTGGGCGGCTTCTCCTCGGTGGTGTTGACCGCCCTGACAGCGGGGCCCGTCGCGCTGTGGCGCTTTCGCCACCGGAACGGCGTCACGCCCGCGGTGTCGGACGGCACCCGTACGGGGACGGCGGAACACGTTCCCGGAAGGCACTGGTGGGTGCGGGCCGGGCTGTTCGCCCTGGCCCTGACGGTGATCGCCCTGCCGTGGTTGCTGCCTTCCCTGGCCAGTGGCGCGCGCACCGATCCCGCCGGGGTGGAGGCCTTCGCCGCGCGCTCGGACACCCCCTTCGGAGTGGCCGGTTCCCTGCTTCTCCTGGGCGGGATCTGGAACTCCGGCGCGGTGCCGGCGGGGTACGGCGAGCCGGTGACGGCCACGGTGCGCCTC
>CALGOD010000405.1 GCA_937957845.1 uncultured Nocardiopsis sp. | reverse complement strand
GTCGGACGGGTCGTACCAGGACCCGCACACGCAGGCGTAGAGGGTGCCCAGCGGGGCGTACAGGCGGCGGATCAGCGTCATAATGGGGACACCTCCCCTCGGGTCTCGTGCAACGGGCTAGGGGGGTTGGCCCGGCCTGGAGCGCATAGGTCCGCCAAGACGAGCCGCTCCAGGCCGGGGGCTTTTCAGGGGCGGATCGCCCGGTCGTCCCTGTACAGGGGGTCGGGGCGGACCATGCGGGCGGCGGTGCGGTAGTCGTCGACGTCCTGGCTGGGCTGCCCGCCGGTGACGGTGGCGAGGTAGTCCAGGTCGCGGCCCCGCTCCTCCAACTGCTGGGCGCGGTGCTCCAGCACCAGCGCGCGCACCTCGGGCAGGACGTCCTCCAGGACACGGCGCGCCTCGGAGCAGTGCGCGGCGCACGGCGTGGTCGGCGCGGGGAGGTCCGCGGGGTGGTCGGCGCGGCACATCTGGAGGGCGGCTCGGGCGACGAGTTCGCGGGGCAGCTCGGGGTCGGCCGGCACTCGGGTTCGGGTCACCACTGGTAGTCCTCCGCCCGGGCGATGCGGACCACGTCGGCGACGGCGACCAGCACCGGGCCGTGCTCCTCGGCGATCTCCAGGCAGTCCTCCCGGTCGGCGGCCAGCCAGCCGACCAGGTCGCCGCCGGTGCGGGTGCGGACCCACACGGCCTGCCCGCGCAGGAGCTGGCGGGGCAGGGTGACGTTGAGGAGCTGGTGCAGCGCGGTCGCGGTGGTGTTCAGCGCGGCGCACACCCGGCGGTCGCGGACGCTGTGGGCGAGGGCGCGGGCTGTGGCGGTGGTGGTGGCCAGGGTGCGCAGCAGGTCGTCGGCCGCGGCCTCGGGCAGGGTCGTGGTCACTGTGCCTCCTCGGACTCGGGGCGGTTGAGGGCGCGGTGCATGCGGGCCACGTCGTTCGCGTCGACGCGGGTGTCGCCCGCCTGGTTGAGGTCGACCAGGGCGGGGACCAGGGCCTGAAGGACCCGAGCGATGGCGTCCGCGGCGGCGGCGAGGCGGGCCGGGCTGGTGGTGGTGCCCATGCTGATGCGGCCGTCCAGGCAGGACACGGCCTGCACGGCCTGTTTGGCGGCGGCGAAGATGTCGGCTGCGGGGTTGGCCTGCAGTTCGTGGATGACCCGCACCGCCTGGGCGATGACGCCGTGGTAGCGGTGGCTGGGCGGCAGCGCGTGGGGGCCGAGGAGCTGGCCGGTGGTCCAGTGGCGGACGACGTCGGCCGCGGCGGCGGTGTCGAGGTGGGTGGGGTCGTAGCCGAGGTACCAGGCCGAGCGCATGAGGCCGTTGGTCACGGTCGAGTGTTCGGCGGTGTGGATGGTCTCCCAGCCGGGGCGGGGGGCTCCGAGGATGCGGTGGGCGAGGTCGGCGACGGTGTGTGCGGGGTCGCTGTTCTGTGCGTTGTACGTCATTCCCATACTGGTATTACAACGCATGGTGTGTTGTAAGTCAATACTGGCTTGGTGCTACCTCAGAGTTCGTTTCCATCTGGTCAAAACCCCTCATACGGACAGGGGGCTGGTGTGACACGGCCACATGTGGGCGCATGATCGGAGGTATGCATACCTCCGACACCGGCCCGGACGTCCTATCGCCGCCGGGCCACCGACACCCGACCTACACCCAGCTCGCGATCGAGATCACCGACACCGTCCCCGCCCTGGACGACGACCCCCAGCACCTGGTGGACGACGCCGTGGCCACCGCCCAGCGAACTGCGGCCGAGGGGCATCCCCAGCAGCGCGACGCCCTGCAGCTCCTGGCCGACTACGAGGACTGGGCGCGCCGCAACGGACATCGGGCGTGGCTGTCCATGCCGCACTTCGTGATGAGGTTCTTCCGCCGCGACCCCGTCGACCCGACCGTGGTGCGGGTGGCGTGGGATGAGGCGGTGGTGTGGCTCAGGCAGCAGTACGGGCCGCCAATGCGGCGCGACCGCACTCCGGACGGGCTGATCCTGCGGGCCGCGGCCCGGATCGCCGCCGGGATTCGGGTCAGCGGGTCGATGCTGGCGTACCTGCCGAGGGAGCTGCGGCGGCTGCCCGGCATCGTGGCCTACGGCCCGGCCCATCCCAGCGGGAGGTACAGCCGCGACCAGCAGGGGTGAGGGTGGGGGGCGCCCGTATCGCCCCCCACCTTTACGTGATATAGCGATCAGGACCGCTACATCGCTGTGGCCACCTCTTCGGATTCAGACTGTCCGATGCGTCCTGCCTTGACGCACGGCTGGCACGGCAGGAACCCGGTCAGAGTGCTATCGGGCAGCAGGCGCTGGTCGCAGATCGGGCACCAGCCTCGCGGGAGCGGAGCAGCTCCAGGCGAAGAGCTGTCGCCGTCGGTCGGATCCAGCGCTTCCTGGATGATGCGCGCGATCTCGTCGGGGTCCTCGGTAGCCCGGGCATCCGCTTCTTCGGAGTCGCAGACCATGCACCGGGATTCCGGGGTCAGGGTGGTCCGGTGCACACCGCACACTCCCGGCGACGCCGGTTTCGACTTCAGGTCGAACGGCTCCTGATCCCCTTGAGGACCGCTCGCCGGGTCTTCGGCACGCTGCCGAGCACGCCAGCCGATGATCTGCAGCCGGTAGTTCGCCGGGTTGAGCCGCCACGTCAGTACCTCCACGAGGCCCTTGCGCCATCGGGGGCGGCCGTCGGCGTGGATGAGGTCCTGGCCGAGCCACTCGATGAACTCGTCGCGACTGCAGAACCCGTCGCTCTCGACAGCGGCGACGGCGGTGGCCAGTGCGGTGGCCAGCTCCTGGTGCTGGGCGGGAGTGATGCCGCTGCCCCGGGGCAGACAGCGTGTCGCGATCGCAGCGATCGCGTCGGCGTCAGCCTGGGTCGGCAGCTCCCGACCGCCGCGGACCCCCCAGGAGATGGAGTCGGGGCCAGGGGTGGGATCGGTCGCGCGCGCGCGCGCGTTCCTGTCCTCCTCCTCCCTGTGTTGTTTCTTCGTATTGTTAGACCCCGCTTTTCGAGGGTGCGCGGCCCGCGTTTCGAGGGTACGTACCCCGCTTTTCGAGGGTACGTGCTGACCTGCGATTTTATCGTTGGATGCCTGGTCGTCACGTACCCCGCTTTTCGAGGGTACGGCCCCCTGCTTCTTGCGGGTGGCCTTCTCCTCGCGACGCAGCGCCTTCTGCGCTTCGCGTGCGGCAGCCTGGACCTGCTTCGCGGTCTTGGCTGCCGCGACGATCGCTTCCGGTCCCTGCTCGGAGATCTCCTTGGCCGCAGCGATCACTTCGTCCAGTTCGACCGGTCCGGTCCACCCCGGGGGCGGCGTGAACCGCACGCCGTAGATGTTCCGCGTCCGCATACCGTCCGCGGTCTTCTGGCCCCTCTTGACGATCGCGCCGATGTGCAGCAGCTCGTCCATGTCGGGCGTCACCGGCTCGTCCCTGCCCCGGCACAGCCGGACCGCCAGGAGTTCGAGGGACGGCCACACGTCGGTGTCTCCCCGCCTGCGGCGCACCTGGTTCACGAACGCGCACATGATCACGTAGAGGGCGCGCGCTTGGGGGCTCAGCTCGAAACAGAAGCTCACCCAGTGGCCCACCTGGGCGAAGCCGGGGTCGTCCTCGGCCTGGATCTCCAGGAGTTCGTAGTTCACCGGCCACCTCCGTGACGAGCGTCACAGAATGCGTGGCCGTCGTATCCCTGGGGTAGTCTCGACACAGTCTCACTCCAATTCGGTAAAGCGGGTGAACACTCAGAGAACGGGGTTGTTCCTGAGCTTCAGGCGGGGAGTCGCTACCTCCCCGCCTTCTTCTTTTGCCTGAACAGTAACGGCGCGCCGAAAGGCGCGATGGGGCGGAATCTCCGCGTGTCTAGACAGATCACGCAGCGATCCGCCCCAGGTCATCAAACTGTTATCCGCCGGTCAAGGGCTCAGCATCACCCCATCACCGGAGTCTCGTACCGCAAGATCCACTGAGCCGTCGGCATGATGTGGACCGTCGCCTCCACCGGCCGGTCGTCGGAGTACGCCACCCGCGTCAGCTCGTAGACGAGCTGCTCCTCCGCGATCTGCAGCGTCTCCACCTCCTCATCGGACGGCTGCCGCGGCGGCACGATCTCCTCGATGATCTCCGAGAGCGGGTAGCCCAGCTCGGCCAGGCGCGAGTACGTCCCACCGGGACCGGTGTCCTCGTTGACGATCGCGGTTCCCGCCGCGATGGACCAGGGGATGTAGGACGTGGCGAGCTGGACAGGCCAGTCGTCGGCGAACATGCGGCGCTTGCGCACGGCCACCACCTCACTGGAGTCCAGCCTCAGCAGCTCCGCGATGTGGTCCGGGGCTTCGGCCGGTCCCACCATCGTCAGCTCCACCCGCGGGGTGTAGCCGAGACGCTGCACCTCGGACCCGAACGCGCCGCGTGCTTCCCGCGCGCTGCGGGAGTCGGGCTGGAACCGTCCGGGCACGATCCGCGGGATCGGGCGGATCGGGTTGACGTAGGAGCCCTGCTGGGTGGTGCGCACCAGGCCGGCGGACCGCAGGATGCCGAGCGCGCGGTTGATCGTCGGGCGGGCGACGCCGTACTCGGTGGCGAGCTGCTGTTCGCGGGGCATCTCCTGGCCGCGCGCGAACTCCCCGGCCTCAATTCTGTGCTGGATTTTTCTGGCGATGTCTCCGTAGAGGCTCATGGTGGGTCCCTTCGGTCTGGATCATCCTTCGTGACCGAATGGTAGTACACACGGAAGCTTGACGTACATCACCATGTGCGTTGTAATACCAAGCGTGTACGAAGAAACCCCCGGCGAGGTGCGATCTCGTCGGGGGCCGCGCCAGATCTGAGAGGACCAGACCAGCGCATGACCACTCTCCCACACAGCACCAACGGCACCTCGGACCCCGAGGCCGAACCGCGGTACAACTTCCAACCCGAACCCGCGCCCACGGTCGCGCCCTTCGCCGTGCCGTGCCACGTGGACGGCACCGACGCACGTCTCATCCGCCTGGTCGTACTCGGCTGGACGCTGGCGGGCTACTCCCCCCAGCGCATGCCCATGCCCGACCAGGTCACCGCCCGTGCCGACCACTACGTGTCCTACGTCCTGCACGGGAGGCTGTGATGGCACGCCGCCGCACCACCTCCCGCTCCCGCCGCCGCTCGGCCGCGGGCACCCCCACCGAGCGGTTCCTCGGCTCCGTCGCCGTGCTGCTCCTGGTCGCCGGGGGCGTCTACGGCCTCGTCTACGGCCTGCTCGGCCTCACCGGCACCCCGGCCGCAGTGACCTACACCGCGCTGCTCACCCTGCTCGTCGCCCCCGCCGTCTACGGGGCGATCCGCCGGGCCATCGGCCGGCCGCTGCGTCGCGTCCGCGCCGCCGGACGGGCACTGAGGGGGCGGTGACCATGCGGGGCCTGCGCACCGCCCTCCGCTACGCGGGCCGCATCGTCGAGGACCTGCTGATCGGCATCGACGTCACGGTCGCGGCCCTGCTCGGCACCCGTCCTGTCCACCACCAGATCATCCGCGTCGCCGCCGCCCTGGGCGAGATCTGGCGCCGCACCCCCATGACCTCGCACCGGCCCCGCCGGTCCATCAACGAAAGGAACCACCCGTGAGCACTCGCACCGACCTGCTGATCCCCGAGGACCTGCACATCACCGACAACGAGATCCTCACCCAGGTCGTGTCCGACATCCAGACCTGGGCGCGCCGCAACTCCCAGCAGCTCCACGACCGCGCCCAGATGCTGGAGGTCGCTCTGCGGTTCGTGAAGTGGGACGCGCGCCGCCCCATGCTCCTGGGGCTGGACCAGCGGGCCGCCGCCTGGCGGGTCTCCCGCGAGATGCACGCTATGGGCGCCGCAGCCCTGGCGATCGGCGGCCGGGCCACCAGCCTGCTCGGCCAGTTCAACGGACTGTTCCTGGAAGAGCCCGAGCCTCGGCAGAGGCCCGAGCACGCCTTCACCATCAAGCAGCTCGCCTGAGAAAGGAGGAACACCGATGGGTAAGGACATCATGATCACCCCTATGACCGAGGCGATCGGACGCCGGGCCGCCGCCCGCGCCGTGTCCACACTCGGCCCGCTCGTGCCGCCCTACGTCATCGGCGGAGCACTGGTCGGCGGCAGCGCCCTGCTGCACACCCACTACGGCGACCCGACCCTGCTGCCGTGGGTCACCGCCACCGAGGCGATCGCCGGATGCAGCCTGGCCGGATTCACCTGGGTCATCAGCCACGCCCGTAGCGCGGTGGGACGCATCCACTCCACGGTCACCGTGCTCGCCTGCAGCGGCATGACCATCGCAGGCACCATCACCGGGCCGCTGTCCGACCCCACGATCCACGGCTGGGTGTTCCTGGGCATTCCGCTCGCGCTCACCTGGAACATGCGGCGCGCGGTGCGTACCGGCGGGGCCGCCGACATCGCCCAGGCCATCCGCAACAAGTGGAACAAGGGCGGACTCCGCGAGGCGCTCGGGTTCTCCGGATCACGGTGGACCGTCAAGAAGGACGACGAGCACCGCACCGAGCACACCGTCCGCGTCCGCGAGGGCCAGCTGGCCGAGGACCTGGTGTCAGAGGTGCCGCGCATCGCCAGCGCCGTGGGCGCCCGCCGCGGCTCCATGACCGCCGTGCCCGACGAGGACGACCCGCGGCCGCTGCGTGTCACCCACCTACACCGGCCGTCACGGCGCAAGACGATCCTCCCGTGGCCC
>CALGOD010000404.1 GCA_937957845.1 uncultured Nocardiopsis sp. | reverse complement strand
AGGCGCCCGGGCGGTCCCGCACCGTCCGGGCGCCTTCGGCATGTTCGGGGGTCCCGACGTTTCCGGTGTGGTCTCGTCGAGGACGGTCGGTGGGAAGGGTCAATTCTGGTCCGAACCGCCGCGGCGGGAGGCCGACACCGTGCCAACGGTGAGCAGGGCCGCCATCGTCGCCATCGTCACCAGAACGGCCATGATCTGCGGAGTGCCTCGGGCACGAGTAAGACGGCGACATCCCGCCCACGGACGCTGCTGCGCCGCCAAGGACCAAGGCGCGGCTTCGCGATGAACGCGGTACCACTCAGACGAGTCGTTCATCGTCCGGGTGGTGCGGATACCGAAAGCTCCGTTGGGCTTGATCTTTCCTTTCCTGCCCAGAATTCCCAGAAAGCCCATGACGACAGCCACCAGTGCCAAGGGGATGACGAGTTCGATCGTCGGTCCGGTTCCTACCCCTACCAGTCGCTGACCAAGCTGGATCGACGATTCCACGAGTACACCTTTCGTCCCCTTCGGCTTACGTGCTCCACTTTCGATGATCTTGGTAATGAAAGTCGGCTGGGAGGGCCGATCGTGCGAAGGCGGTGTGGCGTCGATCCGGAGCCTCGACGGTCGGAAGTATCGGAAGCCCCCGCCGACACCGGTCAGCCCCCGCCCCCGAACCCGCCACCACGGGTGAGGGGGATCAGCCCACCAACGATGCGCAGGGGGGTGGTGACCGGAGCTGAGTCACTGGCCCGCTTCTACACGGAGGACGCCATGGACCTTCCCGCTGGCACGAAGCGATCCGAACCAATCCCGGTGTGCGTGCTACGAGAACACGACCTCGTGATCGCGCCCAACGACGCCGACGTACAGATACACGCGATCTACAACTGGTCGATGACCAACAACCGGGGAACCGGACGGCACCCGGTCAGCGACTACAACCGTCCAATCCGGCTGACGCCGAGGCAGTGCGGATCCTACATCATTCCCAAGGGCGCCGGAAGGTGGACCTGCACTACACCCTGTCTCAGCCGTTCCGCGTGACCGTCTTCCCCCGCCACTGATGGTCGCGGTCGAAGACACGATGGCGTACGCGAAAGCGTGGGTCATGGCCATTGGCAGCGCGGTCGCGGTCATGGTGGCCAGTCTGGGCGAAACCAGCCTGGCCACCATGGACACCGTGGAGTGGCTGAATGCGGTCATCCTCGGCCTCGGCGCGTTGCACGTGGCCATCACCCCGAACATTCCTGGTGCCCGGTACGCCAAAGCGATCACCGCCGCGTTGTTGTGCGTCCTGGTGGTCATCGTCAACGCCATGGTCGAGGGAAACCCGTTGACTGAGTGGCCACAAGTGCTGGTCGCGGCGTTGACCGCGCTCGGCGTGTACGCCACCCGGAGCGACGCAACCGCACCAACTCCATAGCCCCCACCCTTGATAAGGAGTAACCCCGTGCCGCTGCCCTCCGCATGGGACACCGTGCCCGTGTTCGGCGCCCATGTGCAGATCAACGGTGAACCCGCACAAGGAAGCATCACCTTCACCGCCCGGCAGCGCCTGCACTCCTACGCCGACGAAATCGCTATCCTGCCCGGTCCCATCACGGCCTTTTTGGGCCAGGACGGGCGTTTCGAGATCGCGCTGCCCACCACCGATGACCCGGACATCACGCCGAGCGGGTGGGCGTGGGAGGTCACCGAGCAGTTCGGGCCTGAGGACCGGCCGACCTACCAGCGCACCTACATCATGCTCGCCCCGGCAGGCGATCCGATCGACCTGACCAACATTGAACCGGCGGTGCCACCGGAGGAAGCGCCGGTGGTGCCGTGGACCTCAGTGGCGGGCAAAACGCCGAATGCCGAAGGCAACATCGTGTTGTCCTTCGGCGATTTGGTGGGCACGGTGCCCACCGAGGCCATTCCGGCCATCGCGCTCACCGATGTCCACACCGTGGACAGTGAAGCGGCCATGCTCGCGCTGGACGCCCAGCGTGGGGACATGGCGATCCGGCTGGACGAGTCACAGTCGTACGTGCTGGCCGCTGACGACCCCACACAGGCCGCGTCGTGGGTGCGGCTGGCTACCCCACCCGACGTGGTGTCCTCGGTGGCTGGACGCACCGGTCACGTCATGCTGACCAAGGCCGATGTGGGGCTGGACCAGGTGGACAACACTTCCGACTTGGCCAAGCCGGTGTCGGCAGCCACTCAGGACGCCCTCGACGCCAAGGTGCCCACCACCCGCACCGTGGCCACCGGCACCGGGTTGACCGGAGGCGGGGACCTGGCGGCCGACCGAACCCTGTCCGTGGCGTTCGGCACCACGGCGGGCACCGTGGCAGCCGGGGACGACGAGCGCCTGTCGGGCAACCTGAAAGCGGCAGCCAACCTGGCCGATGTGGCCAGCGCCGAGACCGCCCGCACGAACCTCGGCCTCGGCGACGCGGCCACCCGCGACGTGGGCACCACGGCGGGCACCGTGGCAGCCGGGGACGACCCCCGTTTCGCGGGCGGCGAAGCCATTCAGGACCAGGTGGACGACCACGCCGACACACTCGCCCAGCACGCCGCCGCACTCGGCGCGCCCGGCTACGGCACCGTCCGCCACAGCACGACCCGCCCGTTCGGCCTCGACGCCCAACACGCCGCGTTCCCCGGCGCGGCGCGCCTGCCCGACGGATCGCTGTACCTGGTGTGGCGTCAGGGGTCCAACCACTGGACCAACCGCGATGGGTCGTTGCTCGCCTCCCGAAGCCGCGACCTCGGCCGCACCTGGACTCAGCCGGTCACGATCGTGCCGTATGCGGGCGACGGCGTGGACTACCGAGACCCCTCGGTGTCGGTGTCCCGCGACGGCACCCGCATGTATCTGACCTACTTCAAGGGCACCTCGGCCGTGGCCGCTGCCGGGGCGTTCCTGCGTGTCTCCACCGACCAGGGACAGACGTGGGGACCTGAGGTGCGCATGGACACCCTGCCCTATGCCGCGATCTGCGCGCCGCTGGTCGAACTGGGCACCGGTGACCTACTCGGGTTCCTCTACGGCCACAGTGGCTCGGAGACTCAGGACTCCGTGTGGCTGGTGCGCTCGTCCGACCAGGGGCAGACGTGGCAGGCACCCGTGCGCCTGGTCAACGGCGTCACCGACGCCCGCAACTACCAGGAGCCGTGGGCGGTGCAGCGCGGTGATCAGCTCGTGGTGTTGTTCCGGTGGGGTAGCGGCGACGGTATCGGCACCATCGCGGCCACCAACGCCGCCGCGACGACGTGGGGCACTCCGGGGCGTCGGTTCGGCGGGAGTGGCCGGCCGTCTGCGGTGTGGCTGTCCACCGGAACCATGGTGGTGACCTACCGCGCTTCCACGGGCGGCGCCCTGGTCTACCGCGCGAGTCGCGATGGCGGGGTGTCGTGGGACGCCGAGCGGTTGCTGTCCCGCCCACCCACGGGCGGCATGATGACCTACGCCTCACCCATCGAGACGTTCACGGGAGAGGCATTCTGCCCGTACACCGAGGAAGACTCCGCGGGCGTGGTGTCCCGTCTGTATCTGTCCTACCTGTCCGAAGGCGGCTCCTACACGCCACTCGGGCCGACCCCAGACACCCGTCTCGCCGTGCCCACGCGCGTCGATGACGTGCTGTACGCGACGGAGTTCAACCAGCCGGACGGGCCACCTCCGCCCGAGTGGACCGTGTTCAGCGGGTCCCCAGCGATCCGGGGTGGCCGCCTGGTATCTGGCACGCAGGACACCACCCCGGAACGACTGGTGGTGGACGTGGGCACGGCTGACGCCACGGTGGAGGCACACCTAGCGTTCACAGGTGGCAGCACAACCCAGATCGGCTATGGGTTGATCTTGCGGTATGTCGATCCGGGCAATTTCCTGATGGTGGCGGCCGAAGTGGCCACGGGGACCGGAGTGGACCTGCACCCCACGCAGCTCAACGTCTACCGCAACTACCAAGGCACCCTCTACAGGCGGTACTCATCCACGTGGAACACCGCGTTCACGGAACCGACTGTGACGCTCGGGACCGCCCCCAACCCGGCGTTGTACTCCACCAGCTACAACCGGCTGAAAGCTGAGATGCGGGGCCGCGTGATCATCTTCTATATCAACGACGTCATGGTGCATTGGATGAACAACAGCACCGACGCGACCACGCCTCTTGGGACTGCCACAAGGCATGGCATCGTGCTCAATGCCCCGGTCGGTCAGCAACAGTATTGCAGGAGGTTTACCATGATCGGCTGACCGGGCACTCGCCTACTGTCGGGCGTCGGAAGACGGTCAACCCGGGCTACCCTGTACGCGGTGCGCGCCACCGCCCGCCTTACCCTTCTGTGCGGTCGAGCTGGCGCACACCCTAAAAGCGACCCCGCCCCCGTCCTGCTGCCTCGGTTCCAGTAGCCAAGGTCCGAGCGGACACGGGGGCGGGGTTCTTCTTGTGTCTCTGGCCGGTATGGCCGAACTAGCCGACACGCTGGCGTAATTACCCTTCGTAGTGATCTGGTTTGGTGTCCAAAACCCTTGTATTGATGATCGAAAGTAAATCCGCCGATTGGGTAGGACCCCCTTTGTCCGATTAACAAGTAGTCACCTAGGTTAATTCTGCTTGGAGATCATTTGTCACCCTACCGGGTCTAGTGGAGGGCTCCTGGTAGTGATTGGCTTAGCTCGGGTCGGGGGTGATCAAGAAGGGCCTGCTGGGGGATATGCATATTGCAACCCTAGAGGGCTGGGCTGCCATCAAAGAAGGGTAAGTTCGAGACATATGCGCCCAGGTAAGTCCTCATGGAAAAGAGTTCTTTCCGTTGTTGGTGCTGCGGTCGTGATGACCGTTAGCGGCACAGCCGCAATTGCTGAGGCTGAGGACCCGTTAAGCCTAGCTAGCCAGTCACGCGCCCACTTTGTCAAAGTCGCAGACTCTTCCCATGAGAGCCTCTGCTCGAATGCCACAGAGCAAACTGATCGCTGCATCCAGCTTGGTCAACCTAAGCAAGTTAGCGCCATCCAAGCACGCGGACAGAAACTAAGCCGTACTCCTGCACAGCTGGCAACTGTCAATCCAAGAGCGATGGACAGAGCCGACACGACGGCGGAGCCGGATTGCGAAACCGGGTTCCTTCGCTGGAATTCCTGCCGGTATGTCGAGTGGGGATACAACGTATGGGAAGTCGTTAACGGAGTCCCCACGAAAAGGATCGGCTACCAGACCTACCTCTTTTCTACTGAGGTTGGATGGAATCATTTAAGCCTGAACTGGTCCCTTCGTTCAACTATCAGTGTTCTCGACGCATGGGGGACTGAAGCTGTCGGCGCGCAAGGTGTTGTGAGCAATGGTTGCGCGCGCGACCCTCTGGTCTGCACTGACAACGGTGGCTCGTACTCGGTTTTCCTCGAGAAGGGGCACAGCTACTTCCAGGATTGGGAACAATGGGAAACCGGACCTGTTTCCCAAGGGTCAGGAAGCTCTTCGAGTCTCGGAGGCTATATCGGAGCTTGGCTGGTTGTTTCCTCGCCTGGCGCGCCAGGAAGTTCAATCTCATTGAATATCGCAGAGGTCAACGGCGTAAAGGGACGTTGTGACCGAGTCGTTCGCACTACTCCCGGATGTGTCGCAAGCGAAAACCCTGCTGTAATCACGTATGACTCCGTTGCTTATCCGAAGGTGGCGGAAGTTGCAGAACACGTCTATGATGCGCAGGCATCTTTACCCTACAATTGGGGATGGTATGGCGTTGGCTCCCCGCTGACGCTCGGAGACGGTGCAACAGAAACGGCGAACTGTGCCGTTTCCTGTCCTCCTGGAGGCACGCCTACAGGAAAGAGCTGCGACGAATATCCGATCGCGAAGTCAAATGAGGGGGCCGCTTCTGGATATGCGTACTCCGTGCGGTATGTGGCACCAGAAGCAAACTCATCCCAAGGTGGGCTCACATCAGCGTATATCGGCTACTCCCGTATCATGTTGAACGAGGAATTTTGGGTCCTGGCCATATTGCCTGATGGAAGGAATTCGTGGGATCGATAGAGCTGACACCCGGGACGAGAGAAAAGATCGTCGCTGAGGTCGCAGACGGACAGTACAGGTTCGAGAGTCCCGGACAACCGATGGATGACCCGTGGCCCGAATCGGAAGATGGTTTGACGACGGGTGAAGACGGTTGGTTCGTCGTGCTTGCCGGTATTGAGTGGGGGCCACTGGACGTGAGCGTGGAGTACCGCGCAGGGGCTCCCGCCGACGTGGCCCCTGGTTGGGAGACCGTCTCACAGCGGAGCTTTTACATCCCGAACGCAGTGTTCGAAATACTCACGACCAGCCTCGATGTAGTGCACACTGTCTCGATTCCATCGGTGGGGTGGCATGTCGTCCGAGTCCACGTTCGGGGCCGTGACTCTCGTCTCGCCAAGAATCACCAACCCGGAGGGATGGAAGAACACCTACTACAGATCTGGCCTGCCGACAGTAAGCAGCCAGCATCGCTATTGGTCGGCCCGGACCATTACGGCCAGGCATTCCTTAATTAGTTCAGGCGCTGTCTGAAAGCGTCAGGTGCAGAAAACAGCCCCCGTGCTCGGCCCGGTAATCCCGATCCCGGGAAGCACGGGGGCTGTGGTACGCGCCGGGTGAGGTTGGTGCGCTGCGACGGTTCGCCCGCGTTGTTGGTGGCCTCGGCCATGAACGGCGCGGTGTTCGACGCGACGTT
>CALGOD010000403.1 GCA_937957845.1 uncultured Nocardiopsis sp. | reverse complement strand
CGTGCGTCCACCGTCCAGCATCCGCCGCGCCTCCTCGCGCGCGGACCAGGCCTGCGGATCGGATCCCGTCACCGTCCACACGGCGCGTGGAGCACCGATTCCCGCGGGCGCCGGGGTGATGTCGGCACCGAGCCTCTCCGCTTCGGGCATCCACGCTCTCGCCATGGTCCTCCCCCATCCGGTCGAGGGGCGCTCCCGGCCCCTTTTCTGGGTACGCCGGCGTGGGGGAGAAGTCCATAGCCCCTCACCCGAAGGACAGGGACTTGTCACCGACAGGGTGCGCGCGGTCCGGCCGGGGCGCGCCGTCGGGCGACGGAAGAGGGGGAGTGGCCACGGAGCCACGAAAGCGGACGGGCCGCGGTGCCACGCACCACGGCCCGTCCGCTTTCGGGCGAGGATCACTCGGAGTCGTCCCCCGAGATGCGCAGAGAGAACGCCTGGATGAAGATGTCACCGATCTCGGTGGGGTCCTCCGTCATGTACGCGGCACCACCGGTGGCCGCGGCGATCTCCTGGAGCGGCTCCAGGTTCTGCACGTCGGGTCCGAACGCGATCGTGATGATCGGGATCGGCCGCGCCGGGTCCGAGATCGAGTCGATCTCGGACAGCAGCTCGTCCAGTTCCAGCCCGCCCTCGGGGTTGTCGTCGTCGCCGTCCGTGAGCATGAGGATGACGTTGGTCCGGTCCGGCCGGTAGGTGTTCGACATCTCCTGGTAGGCGGCCAGGTAGGTGTCGTACAGCGCCGTGTCGCCCTGGGGCAGCGGTTCCAGGGAGGAGAGCGCGCCCGCCAGGACGTCCCTGTGCTCGTTGTCGCCGTCGGCGCCGGCCTGCAGTTCGCGGATGGGGGCGATCTCCTGGTGGTGCAGGCCGTTGTTGACGTTGGTGGAGAACTCCCACAGCCCCAGCTCGGAGGAGTCGGTGAACATCTGCAGCCCCTGTGTGGCGGCGGCGCTGGTCACCTGCATGCGGGTCATCCCGGTTCCGGGCACCTCCGCCAGCATCGACCCGGAGATGTCCACGATCGTCAGTACCCGGGAGTCCATCTTGAGCTGGTTCCAGGAGCGGATCAGGTCGCCGGCCATGCCCTCGGACGGGTTGGGAAGCTCGGCGGGCGGTTCCTCGGAGAAGCCGGTCTCCTTGGTGAGCACGGAGGTGTCGAGCTCCCCCTCGGGGCCGCGGAAGCCCTGTGCCAGGAGGTGCTCCCTGGCGTCGTCGCCGCGCACCGCCGCGCGGAACTCCTCGGCGGCGCGGGTGATGTCGCTCTCCTCGCTGCGCACGATGTAGGGGTAGTCGAGGTAGTAGGTGCCGCCCTCCAGGTAACTGGCCCGGGCGGTGGAGTCCCCGTGCGCGGCGTTGTAGCGCCACACGGCCTGCTCCGACATCACCATCGTCGGTGGGGCCTCGGCGCTGCCGCCACTGAAGGCGAGGAACGCCGACTCCTCGTCCGCGGACGCGCCCTGGTGCAGGGCCTGCAGGGCGGCGGTCATGTGCGCGTTGAAGGTGTCGGTGTCGGGAGTGGCCTCCTCCAGGGCCCCGTGCAGCAGGTAGAGCGTGCCCAGACCGGTGGAGCTGCGCGCGGGGTCGACCACGCGGACGGTGCGGTCCGCCTCATCGCTCGGCGCGCCGGTGGGGATGACCTCCGTCCAGGTGGCGGGCTCCTCACCGTCGTCGGCGAACTCGGCGAGCTCGGCCAGGACCAGGGGCGAACGGGCCACGGAGGTGCCGGTCTCGGTGATGACGGCGTCGCCGGCCTGGCTCTGCACCAGGCGCGGCCACACCGAGGAGTCGGGGATCCACACGTCGGAGTCGGTGTCGCCCATGGTGGCGCCCGCCCCGGTGATGCCGAACGCGACGTTGGCGGAGTCGACCTGGCGCACCTGTACGTGCACGCAGCGCCCGTCCACCTGGTGTTCCTCGGTGTTGAAGTCCGCGGCGACGTCGTCCAGGGCCGGGGCCAGTTCCGGGCTGGCCGCGACGTCCAGCGTGAGGGCCGAGCCTCGGCAGCCGTCGGACCGGCCGAACACGTACACGCCCGCCACGGCGAGGCCGAGCACGATCACCAGGGCCGCGGCCAGGGCGGCGAAGGCGCCGCCGCGACCGCGCCGGCGCCGGGATCGGCGAGAGGGTTCTTCTGCGTATCTTCCGCGGTGACGTCCCACAGCTTTCCTCACGGGGTGGTGTACGGAACGAATGTCGTACGGGGGGATGTGTCGGTACGGGGCGAGCGGTACGGGAGGGTACGCGCCACCGGTGCGGTGAAAGGGACCGCACGTGTTCTCGTGGTGGGAACGGTACTCAACGGTTCAAGCCGGGGGAATTTCCCCCGAACCGGCCATGGGGCGGTGAAACCGTCAGGACCCCGGGGCAAACCTGAGGACAGTGCGGATTGCCGCGGGAAATTCCCTTGATTCTACCCGTGCCTTCCTGGGGGAAGAGGTCAGGCCGAAACCCGATTCCGATATCCGATCGAGACTCCCTCCGTGGTGGGCCTCCCGCCGGTACGGACCAGTGGGAGGTTCACTTCCGTCCTTCCTTCGTCGGGCGGCCTTTCGGGGAACACCGCATCCGGGGAGGGCGGTGTTCAGTTGTCGCAGTCGGGCACACACAGCCGACGCGAGATGGAGCTGAGGAAGATGTCACCGATCTCGTCCGGATCCTCGGTGACGAACAACGACCCGCTCGTGGCCGCCGCGACCTGGCGCAGCTCCTCCTCGTCGGCCTGGGCCCCGAAGGCGATGATGAAGGTACTGACCGGACGTCGGGGGTCGAAGCGGTCCTGCAGCGCCGCCACCAGCTCCTCGTGGGAGATGTGGCTGGACCCCTCGTCCTGTCCGGCGGTCAGCAGGATGACGCTGTTGATCTTGTCCTCGTGGTAGTTGTCCTGCACCTGGTCGTAGGCGGCCAGGATGTTGTCGTACAGACGCGATTCGCCGCCTTGGACCGTGATCTCCTCGGCCACCTCGACGAGCTCCTGCCGGCGGGTTCCTTCACCGCTTCGGTCCGCCGTGCCCAGCTGATGCATGTTCGCGGCCTCGTCGCGACCGCTCCGTCCGTACTCGTCCGACATCAGCCACAGGCCCATGTCGGTCTCGTCGGGGAACAGTGACAGGCCCAGGAGTGCCGCCTGCCGGGCGATCTCCAACCGGGTCGGCCCCCCGTCCAGGTCCTCGGCCATGCCGGCGGAGGTGTCGGCGAGCACCAGGGTGCGGCTGGGCATCGACAACCGGTTCCAGTCGGTGACCGACGCCAGCAGGGCGTCCCCCGTCAGGTCCTCGTGGGTGGGCGGCTCCTCGGCGATCAGGCCGGGCCGCTGCGCCAGCTCCCGGGACGCGGTGCCGCCCGGCTCGCGAAAGCCCAGCTCGCGCAGGCGCGAACGATAGGTGTCCTGCCGCAGCACCTCGTACAGGTCGGCGGCGGCCGAGCGCAGCGCGGAGGACTCCGTGGTGGTGACGTAGGGGTAGTCCATACCGACGGTGCCCTCGATCGGGTAGTGGGCCTCCAACTGCGGCGCGGACGGGGCGCGGTCGGCGTTGTAGGACACCACCGCCTGCTCGGGCACCACGATCACCGGATCGACGCGCTCCTCGGCGGTCCGTGAACCGGTGTAGAAGGTGCCGAGGTCGATCTCCCCGAACGCGCTGTCGAGCTGTACGTCGCGCACGAAGTCGGTCATGGCGGTGTCGGCGTCGTCGCCGCTGCCGAGGTGGCGGCGGACGGCGTGCATGACGGTCATGCCGTCGGCCCCGCGGTTGGGGTCGACCATGACCAGGGGACGCCGGGGGTCGCGCTCGCCGGGCAGGACGAGGGTCCAGGGGGTGTCATCGGGGGCCGGCATGCCCTCGGTGCCCTCCGGCGCGGCCAGGACCACCGGGGAGCTGGCCAGCGAGGGCGGATCCGTCTCGATGCCGTGCGTTCCGCCCTCCGACACGCGGGTCAGCTCGACCCAGGCCGAGGACTCGGGCACCCACACGTGCGGTGCGATGGTGGAGTCCCCGGCGCGGCCTCCGACCAGGGCCGTCATGATGCGGTGCGGAGCGATCTCGTCCACCTGCGCGTACACGCAGTCGCCACCGTAGACGGGGCGCTCGGAGTTGAACTCGTCGGCGGCCTCGCGCAACACCGGCGCGATGCTCTGGGTCGCCGACACGCGCAGGTAGCGCGTGTCATCGCATCCGAGCATGTTCAGACCGAACGGGACCGCGATCGCGACGACGGCGATGAGAGCGACGACCATCGCGGTGATCCCCAGCGGAGACCTGAACACCCTGCGGGTGATCTGGGTCTTCGGTGAGACGAGTCGGTGGCGTCCACTGGGCACGGGCACTCCGGGGGTGTAGCTGTGGGCGGCCTCCGGCGGGTGGTCGTCCGGAAGCCGGTGGTGCGGGGGCAGCCGCGGGGCCGGGATCCCACACCGGAGGTGGGGAAGGCGAACCGTCACGCGTCCTGGGGCGTCACATGGGTGTGCGGAGTGTGAGAGGCCGATGCGGACGAGGTTCCCTCCCAGGACCTTACTCGTTGGTAATGCGCGAGTGGAAGGGGCCGGCGGCGTCCCGGGACGACCGCGACGGCCACGACGAGGTGATCGCTTTGTTACGGTGCACACCGAGGAGCGGCCGAGGCTTCTCGCTAGGCTGTTGCTCCCCACGCCCACTCCTGTCTCACAGTCCCCTGTGGGCGTCCCCTGACACCGACCCCCGAGGGTTTTGCTGGCATGTCCCCATCACATAGAGAGCATCGGAGCCGAGGTACGACGGTCGGCACCGTCCTGCTGGCCGGCGCCTGCTGCGCCGGCGCGGTCGCCTATGGGGTGATCGTGGGCCCGTCGATGATGCCGCCGCAGGAGGTACGGACCACCACGGCGATGATCACGCAGGTGGGTCCGGACGTGGAGGAGACCGAAGAGGAGGCGGTGGAGGCGGGACCGGTCGGTTCCCTACGGGTCCACGTGAGCGACCGTGACCGCGCCTGGGTGCAGACGATCACGTGCACCGGGGACCTGGAGGAGGACCACGAGGTCTGCGCCGAGTTGGCCAGGGCGTCCGAGGAGTTCCACGGCGACGCCGACGAGCGGTCCGGCGAGGAGGAGACGGACGCCGAGAGCGTCGAGCCGGTGACCGCGGCCTCCCCCGGCGGAGAGCACCTCTTCACCGAGGTGCGTGAGGGCACCGTGTGCACCGACAAGCTGTACGGTCCCCAGGAGGCCGCCATCGTGGGCATCTGGGAGGGGCAGGAGATCGACACCACCGTCACCCGCAAGGGCTCCTGTGAGGAGGCGCGCTGGCAGCGCCTGCGTCCCCTCACCGACAAGATCGGCTGAGGCGGGGGATAATCGTCCTCCATGGACGTCATCAAGGTCGGCGACCCCGAGGATCCCCGCCTGGCCGACTACACCCGCCTGCGCGACGTGAACCTGCGCCGTCACCTGGAGGCCGAGCACGGCCTGTTCATGGCCGAGGGCGACAAGGTGATCCGCAGGGCCGCCGCGGCGGGTTTCTCGCCCCGCAGTTTCCTGCTCACCGAGCGCCGGGCCGAAGCGCTCGACGACGTGGTCCGCGCCTGTGACGCGCCCCTGTACGTGGTCGATGAGGACACCGCCCGCGGACTCGTCGGTTTCGACCTGCACCGCGGCGCGCTGGCGGCCTTCCACCGCCGCGCCCTGCCTCCGCTCGACGATGTCCTGGCCAAGGCGCGCACCATCGTCGTCCTGGAGGACCTGGTGGACCACACCAACGTGGGCGCCATCTTCCGCAGCGCCGCCGGTCTGGGCGTGGACGCGATCGTGCTCGCGCCACGCTGCGCCGACCCCCTCTACCGGCGGGCGGTCAAGGTGTCCATGGGGGCGGTCTTCACCCTGCCCCACACCCGTATGGACGACTGGCACGGGGGTCTGGACACCCTGCGCGAGGCCGGGTTCCACCTCCTGGCGCTCACCCCCGGGGAGGGTTCCCTGCCCTTGGCCGAGGCCATGGCCGACCTCGGTCCGGAAGACCGGGTCGGTCTTCTGTTGGGCACCGAGGGCGAGGGGCTGTCCTCCCGCTGGCTGACGAGCGCCACCGCCCGGGTGCACATCCCCATGGCCGACCGTGACGTGGACTCCCTCAACGTCACCGCCGCCGCGGCCATCGCCTGCTACGAGCTCGCCCGTGCCGGACGGTGAGACCGTCCGGCCGCGGAGCCGGCGGTGGACACCACGGATGTGATGGGCTGGACGCGCGACGAGTCATGAGGGCGACGGAAGAAGGAGGAGGCGGATGGGCGGCCGAGCGCTGGTGCAGTGGGAACAGAACAGGGACAACGCCCCGGACCCCCTGACGGTGGACCTCTACGCCGGGGGACCGGCCCCGACCGACGGACTGGAGGAGGTGACCTTCTACCAGGTGCCCTACACCCCCTCCACACAGGACGTCGACGCACGGCTCGACATGATCGCCCGCATGCCGTCGCTGCGGGTCGTCCAGCTGCTGTCGGCCGGGTACGAGCACGTGCTTCCGCTGCTGCCCGACCACGTGACACTGTGCAACGGACGGGGGTTGCACGACGCCGGCACCGCCGAGCACGCCCTGGCCCTCATCCTGGCCGCCCAACGGGAGCTGCCCCGGTGGGCGCTGGCGCAGCGGGAGGACCGGTGGGAGCCGGTCGGACTGCGTTCCCTCGCCGACTGCCGGGTCGTGATCATCGGTTACGGCAGCATCGGCCGGGCGATCGAACGTCGGCTGCTGCCCTTCGAGACCGAGGTCGTGCGCGTGGCCAGTCGTGCCCGGACCGGCGTGCACGGGATCGACGAACTGCACGGGCTGTTGCCCGGCACCGACGTCGTCGTGCTGGTCACCCCGCTCACCGAGGCCACACGCGGACTGTTCGGTGCCGCGGAGCTGGCGTTGCTGCCCGACGACGCGCTCGTGGTGAACGTGGGACGTGGAGCGGTCCTGGACACCGGAGCCCTGCTGGCGGAGAAGGGCCGGGTGCGGGCCGCCCTCGACGTCACCGACCCCGAACCCCCGCCCGCGGGCCATCCGTTGTGGAAGGCGCCCGGGGTGTTCCTCACCCCGCACGTGGCGGGTGGGTCGGCTTCCTTCTACCCGAGGGCCAGAGC
>CALGOD010000402.1 GCA_937957845.1 uncultured Nocardiopsis sp. | reverse complement strand
GCCCCCATGGACGAGGAGGACAGGAAGCGGCTCGCATCGTTATTGAGATGCCTTCTGGTGCCCCTCGACATGGGGCCGGACGGTCCGCAAGGCTAGTTACCGAGCGGTACCCGTCCCTCACCGGGCCCGCGTCCAGGCGCGACACATATTCCGGGCTTTGGTTGGAGATGCAGAAGTGAAAAGGTGGATGGCCGCGGCGGCCGTGACCGTGCTGGCCGCGGGCTGTGGAGGCGGCGACGGCGAAGGACAGGCGACCTCTCCGAGCTACTACCTGTCCCTGGGCGACTCGTTGACCGTGGGCGTGCAACCCGATGAGAACGGCGCCCCCGAGGAGACCTCGGAGGGCTACACCGACGTCCTCCACCGCACCCTGTACGACGCCGATTCCACGCTTCGCCACGAGCGGATGGGATGCGGCGGCGAGGACACCACGACCTTCCTCCAAGGCGGACTGCCGGACTGCGACGAGCGGTACGAGAGCGGTTCGCAGTTGGAGGAGGCCGAGGCGTTCCTGACCGAACACGAGGGTCAGGTGGACCTGGTGACCCTGACCATCGGCGGAAACAACTTCACCCGCTGCGTGGAGGGTGTGGAGGACCCCGAGAGCCCCGAGGACGTCGAGATCGACGAGGAGTGCGTGGCCGACGGGCTCGAACGTGTCGAAACCGAGATCCCGGTGATCGCCGAACGGCTGCGCGACGCCGCCGGGCCGGACACACAGATCATCGGGATGACCTACTACAACCCCTTCCTGGCCCTGCTGTTGCTGGACGACTCGCCCGCGGAGGAGGCGGCCGAGGCCGCCGGGGAGTCCGAGGGCGAGGAGTCCGAGGAACCCGACGGCGACACCGGGGTCGAGAGCACCGACGACGACTCGCTCGCGGAGTACTCGGTGGACATCCTCACGGAACTGAACGAGTCGCTCATCGCCTCCTACTCCGCGGCCGGGATCGACGTGGCGGACGTGGACGCGGTGTTCGAGTCCGACAACGCGCAGGTGCCCTCCGACAGCGACACCGGGATGCCGACCAACCTCCAGAACATCTGCGACCTGACGTGGATGTGCGACACCGAACGGGGACCCGACATCCACACCACTCCGGCGGGGGCCAAGGAGATCGCCGCGGTGTTCGCCGAACAGGTGCGCTGAGCGGTCCGCCCGACGGCCCGGGGCCGGGTCACCAGAACCTCCCTTCGCCCCTCACCGGGGCAGCGACTCCTCGATGAGGGCGACGATCCCGGGGGCGTCCGGCATCGTCTTGGGGTGGAAACGGTGCACGGCCCCGTCAGGCAGGACGAGGAACTTCTCGAAGTTCCACCGCACTCTCCCGACCCTGCCCTCCTCGTCGGGAACCGTGGTGAGCGCGGCGTAGAGGGGATGGCCGCGCCTGCCGTTGACCCTCACCTTGCTCATCATGGGGAACGTGACCCCCCACGTGGAGGCGCAGTACGCGGCGATCCTGTCGTTGTCGCCGAACTCCTGGAGGAACTGGTTACTGGGGAAGCCGAGCACGGTGAAACCCCGGGCCCCGTACCGGTGCTGTAGCCCTTCCAACCGCGCGTACTGCGGGGTGAGTCCGCAACGGGAGGCGACGTTGACCACGAGCCTCACCTGCCCCGACCACTCGCCGAACGTCGTCTGACGCCCGTCGATCAGCGTCACGGGGATCTCGTCCAGGTCCAGGGAGATCATTTCTTCCACTTCCTACCTTCTCGGAGTACCGCACACAGAGCGTGCCCGAATTCTCCCTGAAAAGGGGGGTACGCGGCACAACATTCACCCAGAACGCAGACCCCCGGCCGCCTGCTGCGAACCGGGGGGCCTGTCAGGGCAGGGGGTGTCAGTCGCCGGCGACCTCGGCCTGCTCCAGCCAGATCTCCTCCAGCTCCTCGCGCTCGGCCGCGAGGGTCCTGGCCTCGGCGTCGAGTTCGGCGAGCCTGGCGTAGTCGTCGGCCGCGGCGGCCATCAGCTCGTGGAGTTCCGCCTCGCGCCTGCCGATACGGTCCATGCGCCGTTCCACGCGCTGCATCTCCTTCTGCGCCGCGCGCCGCTCGGCCGCCGACACGGCGGGCCGCTCCGCCTGCGGGACCTCCGCCGTCTCGGAGGAGGACTGGGGCACCGTGGCCTCGTCCATGGTGGCCGCCCGCCGCCGCAGGTACTCGTCCACCCCTCCCGGCAGGAAGGCCAGGCCGCCGTCGCCCATCAAGGCGAGCACACGGTCGGTGATGCGCTCCAGGAAGTAACGGTCGTGACTGACCAGCACCAGGGATCCGGGCCAGCCGTCGAGCAGGTCCTCCAGCTCGGTGAGGGTCTCGATGTCCAAGTCGTTGGTGGGCTCGTCCAGCAGCAACACGTTGGGTTCGTCCATGAGCAGGCGCAGCAGCTGCAGGCGGCGGCGCTCACCACCGGACAGGTCCCCGATCGGGGTCCACTGACGTTCGCCCCGAAAACCGAAGCGTTCCAGCATCTGGCTGGCGCTGTAGTCGCGCTTGCCGATGGTGACGTGCTCACGCACGTCCATGACCGCCTGTAGGGGGCGGGACTCGGGATCGAGCTCGACGACGTTCTGGGACAGGTGGGCGAGCCTGACGGTCCTGCCGGTGCGCACACTGCCGGAGTCGGGGTCACGTTCCCCGGCGAGGATCCGGAGAAGGGTCGACTTTCCGGCGCCGTTCACACCGACCAGGCCGATCCGGTCACCGGGACCCAGCTGCCAGGTCAGCTCGTCGAGCAGCACCCGACCCGGGACGGTCGCCGACACGTTCTTCAGGTCGATGACGGTCTTGCCGAGCCGGGAACTGGCGAACTTGACGAGTTCGACGGTGTCCCGGGGAGGCGGCTCGTCGGCGATGAGCTGGTTGGCCGCCTCGATGCGGAACTTGGGCTTGGAGGTACGCGCCGGGGCGCCCCGGCGCAGCCAGGCAAGCTCCTTGCGCATGAGGTTCTGGCGACGCTCCTCGGAGACGGCGGCCTGGCGCTCACGCTCGGCCTTGGCCAGGACGTAGGCGGCGTAGCCGCCCTCGTAGCGCTCGACGGTGCCTCGTCCGACCTCCCATGTGCGAGTGGTGACGGCGTCCAGGAACCAGCGGTCGTGGGTGACCACCACCAGCGCCTCGGGACGGCCGCGCAGGTGCTCGGCGAGCCAGGCGATGCCCTCGATGTCCAGGTGGTTGGTGGGCTCGTCCAGGACGATGAGGTCGTGGTCGCCGACCAGGAGTCGGGCCAGACCGGTGCGACGTCGTTCACCACCGGACAGAGCGCTCATGGGTGTGTCCAGGGCCCAGCCGCCGAGCAACCCGCGCAGGACGTCACGGATGCGGGCGTCACCCGCCCACTCGTGCTCGGCCCGGTCGCCCAGCACGAACGACCCCACGGTGGTGTCGGGGAAGGTGTCGCGCTGGTGTAGGAAGCCGACGCGCAGCCCGCGGTTGTGCACCACCCGCCCGGAGTCGGGCTCGATGATGCCGGACAGCACGGAGATCAGCGTCGACTTACCGCCTCCGTTGCGGCCGACGACGCCGATGCGTTCACCCTCGTCGACACCGAGCGAGACCTTGTCGAGGAGTACGAGCGGCCCGTAGGCCAGGGACACGTCCTGAAGATTGACCAGATTCATCGCTATCCATTGTGGCGGCAGCACCATGGTGCGTGGACCGTCGCCCGTGTCACCGCCCCGGGATCGTCCCCGGCACACCAAGACCTCCCCCCGGACCCTGACGTTCTCAGTGGGCACCGCGTGCCGCGCGGCGGTCTCCCAGCACCGGGTGCGGGGGCCGCCGGCGGCGACACGGGTACGGGAGAAGGGGCGGCCTCCGGCTTTCGGCGAATTCCGGGGATCGTCGCCCGTGGTGACGGATGTGCGACGACAGGCGGTGGTGAAGGCGGAAGACGCCTCGGGCCGTCTTTCGGCCGCCGGGCCCGTCAGAGGACCGTGGGCACCGACGAGGACGCCGGGGCGGGATCACCAGGGCTCGGCCCTCTCAGGTCACGCCGGCAACGGTCACGGACGTCCCCGATCAAGACCGGACCCGCCCACCGCCCGGTCGGCGCCGCCCCCCTTCTCCGGGGACCGGCGCCGACCACCGAGCACGACCACCGAACGTGGGCGCGAAGCCCCCTTCAGACCAGGAAGAAGTCCCGGGCCGCCTTGGCGATCCCCTCGGTGTCCAAGCCGTGTTCCCGCGCGTGCTGGGCGGAGGTGCCGTAGGCCCGTACCTCACGGTCCCGGGCGACCCCCAGACTCAGCTGCCGGTGCCGCCGGTCGGCCAGTGCCTCGGCCACCTCGTGCGCGGAGGTGCCCCGCAGGTACGGTTCCACCACGAGCACGTCCGCGTTGCCCGCGGTGCCCACCAGCGAACTCAGCCCCTCCCGGTCGAACGGGCGCACGGTGGCCGTGTAGGCGACGGTCACGTCCAGGTCGGCGGTCGCCTCCAGCACCCGGTCCAGCATCGGTCCGACCGCCAGGACCACCCCGGCCGATCGCGGCGAGCCCGACCGCACCACGTGGAGACGTCCGCTGACGGGAAGCGGCGCGCGGTTGGCGGTCTCCGAGAGCCGCACGTACACGCGGTCGTCCCCCGGGATGGCGGCGCCGAGCGCGTCGCGCGCCTCGTCCGGATGCCCGGGCACGTACACCGTCCACCCCGGCAGGGTGTCCAGCAGGGCGACGTCGCCGGGCGCCTGGTGGGTGCGGCCCTCCTCGGCGGCGTCGTAGGAGCCCCCGATGCTCACCAGGACCGCCCCGACGTCCTGGTGGCCGAGGTCCAGTTTGATCTGTTCGAAGGGCCGCTCCACCAGGAACGGCGCGTAGCTGTGCACGATCGGCCGTACACCGGTCAGGGCCAGACCCCCGGCGACGCCGATCATGGCCTGCTCCCGAATGCCCACGTCGATCACCCTGCCCGGATGCCGCGCCGCCGAGGCGCGGAACATCCCGGCGGAGATGGCGGCCAGGACGAGGGCGACACGCGGGTCGTCGTCGAGGGCCCGGTTGACGGTTTCGGCGAAGGTCCTGCGCATCTGCGGCCTCCTAGGAACGGACACGGGCGACGACGGCGAGCGGACGTCCCGTGTGGGGTCGGGTGAGGGCCTCGTACATGGCGTCGTGGTCACGCCCTGGTACCTCTCGGGCCTCCCAGCCTTCGCCCTCGAAGCGCGAACCGATCCCTCCAGGCCATCCATGGGTGGAGGAGTCGTTGTCCACGACGACGGCGGTGAGGGTGCCCACGCCGAGACGGCCGGCGACGGAGATGGCCTCGTGGTTGCTGCCCTCGTCGAGTTCTCCGTCGCCGACGAGGACGACGACCCGGGGCTCGGTGCCGTCGGCCCGGCGGATCTTCCGGGCGCGCAGGCCGAGCGCCATGCCGAGCCCCAACGGCAGCCCGTGTCCGAGGGAGCCGCTGCCGATCTCCACCCCGGGCACGAGGGTGCGGTCGGGGTGATGTCCCAGGGGAGAGCCGAAGGAGGCCCACCCGCGCAGCGTGGGCACGTCCACGAACCCCTTCGCGGCGAGCACGGCGTAGTAGGCGGCCGGCCCGTGTCCCTTGGAGAGCAGGAACCGGTCACGGGTCGGATCGTCGGCGGTGGCGGGGGTGACGTCGAGCACACGGTCGTAGAGCACCCACAACACGTCGAGCGTGGAGTGGGCGGCTCCGCTGTGCTTCTCGTCACCCTCCATGAGCCCGATGAGGGCGGGAAGGTCCGCGTAGCGCGAAAGAGCGGCTGTGACTGTCATGGACCCAGTGTCGAACCTCAACAAAAGTTGAGGTCAACCGCCGCACCCCCGGAGGGCGGGAGGAGCCCTCTGTGATTTACGTCATAGAACAGTGGCTCCGGGGACGTCTCCCCATGCCCTCACGACCCGTTCGCACAGCCCGCTCGACTCCAAAGCGGCCATCACGGCGGCCTCTCGCCCCGCCCCCTCGTCGTCGTCCCCACCGACCAGGAACGCACAGGTCGGCCCCGATCCCGACACCAGAGCACCCAGTGCTCCCGCGTCGGTTCCCGTCCTCAGGGTGCGCTCCAACTCCGGCAGCAACGACAGCGCCGCGCCCTGCAGGTCGTTGGTCAACGCCGCTCCGAGGGCCACCGGATCGCCCTCGGCGAGCGCGTCGACCAAGGTCCCGTCCAACCGCGGTTCGGGGGCGTCCGGCCTGATGCGGTCGTACTCCGCGAACACGTCGGCCGTGGACAGCCCCCGCGGCGACAGTGCGAACACCCAGCGGAAACGCCCGGGACTGGCCATGGGACGCAGGATCTCCCCGCGCCCCCTGCCCACCGCGGTGGCCCCCAGCAACGCGAAGGGAACATCACTGCCCAGATCGGCCGCGTACTCGGCCAAGGCCTGGGCCGGCAGGTCACAACCCCACAACCGGTCACAGGCCAACAGAGCGGCCGCGGCGTCCGCGCTTCCCCCGGCCATGCCCCCCGCGACGGGAATGTCCTTGTCCAGGTGGACCGTGACCGGGAAGCCCCGGCCTGTCCGCTCGGCCAACAGGTTCACCGCGCGTGCGGCCAGGTTGGAGGAGTCCAGGGGCACGCGGGACAGATGGCTGCCCAGGTCGCCCCCCGCGCTCATTCCCGCGAAGGCGGATTCTCCGGGAGGATCGTCCCGTCCCACGCCTTCGGACGGACTCTGCCGACACGGCGAGGCCCGCTTGACGGTAACCTCATCGAACAGCGAGACGGCGTGGAACACATTGACGAGGTCGTGGAACCCGTCCTCACGTCTGGGCCCCACCGCCAACTGGAGGTTCACCTTCGCGGGGACCCGCACGGTTACGGTGGTATCAACGGTCACGAGTCCCCAATCGTAAAGGACCCCCACTTTGCGTGAACACCTACCCCGCCAGGGGCTCCGGAGTGTTCACCGTCCTCCGCCGACACCGATGTCGCGAGAGGGAATCGGGAACCAGGACAGCGATTCCGGGATCGTCACCACTGTCATGTCAGTTACCGCCCGCCCCCAGAACGGCCCTAACAGGTCGGTGAGTGGGAATCCGGGCACAAACCCCGCTACCTTGGGGCAAGGCGGAGTTTGGACACCGTCGGGGAGGATCGCTTGCCGTCGGATGGGCTCCCGAAG
>CALGOD010000401.1 GCA_937957845.1 uncultured Nocardiopsis sp. | reverse complement strand
TCGGCACCGCCAGCGACGCCGCCCTCGCCATGGAACTGGGCTGCGACGCGGTGCTGTTGGCCACGGCCGTCACCCGCGCGCAGGACCCGGTGCTGATGGCCACGGCGATGCGCGACGCCGTGCGCGCCGGTCGCAGCGCCCGCCTGGCCGGACGCATACCGGTCCGCCGTTACGCGCAGGCCTCCTCCCCCGGCGTCGACTGAGGTCCCCGAGGCTCCCAAGGGCGCGGAACCGGAGGAAGCCGCCCCGCCGGCCCGGGAACGGGCGAGAGCTGGGACACGTCGTCCCCTCCCTCTCTCCCGTCCCGGGCCCCGGGTGGACACCCCGGACCCGCGTGTCCTCTGGACCGTCCCCCGCCGCGGCACCGAGGGACGGCCCTTCGGTGATCACCCCGTCACGGGCCGTCGTCGCCCGTGGTCACGGCCGTTCCTGGGGCGAACACGGAGGCGAACCGATGTATCCGGACCCGAGCGTTTGGCGCCGTCCCCTACCGTGGAGGGGATGCGCGCCTTGAGGACAGGGCCGCGCGTACGAAGACGAACCAGGCGTGAGCGCCCCCACCACCGGTGAACGCTGGGCGACGCGACCGCGAACCGCGGGGCAGACCTGGCTCGGGCTTCCGCTATCGTGTCGGTTCGACACCCGGTGCCGGGTACGCGCCGCCGGCCGCGACAGCCCGCGCTCCCCGCAGCAAGGACATTTCTCCGCGTGGACATGACGACTTCCGACCCGCTTGTGGGCGCCACCTTGGACCGACGCTACTTCGTCGAGTCCAGGATCGCCGGTGGCGGGATGGCGACCGTCTACGTCGCCCACGACCTGAGGTTGGACCGGCGGCTGGCGTTGAAGGTGATGCACCCCTCGCTGGCGCAGGACCCCACCTTCGTCCAGCGTTTCATCAACGAGGCGCACTCCGTCGCCAAGCTCTCCCACCCCAACGTCGTCCAGGTCTTCGACCAGGGAGAGGACCAGGGACACGTCTTCCTGGCAATGGAGTACGTGCCCGGACGGACGCTGCGCGACCTGCTCAAGGCCAAGGGACGCCTGTCCCCGCGTGACGCGCTGAACGTGATGGCTCCCGTACTGGCCGCGCTGGGCGCGGCCCACCAGGCCGGGATGGTCCACCGCGACGTCAAGCCCGAGAACGTCCTCATCACCGAGGACGGCCGCGTCAAGGTCGCCGACTTCGGTCTGGCCCGCGCGGTGGAACAGTCCACCCAGGGTCTGACCCGCACCGGCACCCTCATGGGAACCGCGGCCTACCTGGCGCCCGAACAGATCGAGAAGGGCACCGCCGACGCGCGCACCGACGTGTACGCCGCGGGCATCATGCTCTACGAGCTGCTCACCGGCGGTCAGCCGCACACCGGTGAGACCCCCATCGCCATCGCCTACCAGCACGTCAACGAGGACGTTCCCCGCCCCTCGCACTTCCTTCCGGGGCTGGCACCCGAGGTGGACGCGCTGGTCACCAAGGCCACCGAGCGCGACCCGCGATACCGCCCCGGCAACGCCGGCCAGTACCTGGCCAAGGTGCTGGAAGTGCTCAAGGACATGCCCGCGCCCCTCGCCTCCGACCAGGCACCGCTGGCGCCCGTGGCCTCGGCCGCGGCCGTCACCGCGGCGGTGACCGCCCCGCAGCTCATCGCCGGCGGCGCCGGTCCCGGCACGGAGAACGCCACGATGGTCGTGGACATGGACCCCGTCGAGCCGGGCGGGGACGGATACGACGACTACGACGACGATGGCTACGACGGTCCCGACGACCGACGGCGCCGCAATCTGCTGATCGGGATCGGTGCCGCGATCCTGGCGTTGGTCGTGCTCGGCGCCGGCTGGTGGTTCCTGTCGGGCCGCTACGCCACCGTCCCCGACGTGGTCGGTTCCACCCCCGAGGTCGCGCGTGAACTGATCCGCTCCGAGGGTCTGCGCTACGTCCTGTCGGAGGAGACCGTCTACAGCGATTCCGACACGGGCACGGTCGGTCGGACGGACCCCGAGTCGGGGACACGTATGTCCGCCGACGACGAGGTGGTGGTGTACCTGTCCAAGGGTCCGCAGACGGTGTCCATGCCCGATCTGGTCGACGCGGACGCGGCCGATGCGTTCAAGGAGCTGGAGGACCTCGGGTTCTCTCCGGACAACATCGTTCAGGAGGACGTGGACAGCGAGGAGGTCGAGCCGGGCGCGGTGGTCTCGACGGAGCCCGAGGCCGGACAGGAGGCCGACCGGGAGGAGACGGTCACGGTCTTCGTCAGCCGCAGCATCCCGGTGCCCGCCGTGGTCGGCGAGGAACTGGACGACGCGCGCGAGACCCTGGAGGAGCTCGGCCTGACCGTCGAGGTGGTCGAGGAGGAGAACGCCGACATCGACGAGGGCAAGGTGATCCGGCAGAGCCCGGACAGCGGCTCCAGTGTCGGCAGCAACAGCACCGTCACCCTGACGGTCTCCAGCGGACCGCCGGGCGTGGAGATCCCCGACGTGGTCGGCATGTCCGTGAAGGACGCGCGCAAGGAACTGAGGGAGGCCGGTTTCGACGTCAAGGTCGAGCGGCTCTTCGGAGGCCGGACCGTGTCGCACCAGTCCCACACGGGCAAGGCCCCCGAGGGGACGGAGATCACGATCACCGCGACACCGGGCGGTATCGACCTGAGTGACCTCGACGACCGTGACGACGACTGAGGCGTTCGTGGAACACCTCCCTTGAGCACGAGGAACCGCCGGGGCGCGTGGGCCGCAGGGGCCCACGCGCCCCTTTCCTTCTCTCGGCCCCTGGGGATCCACCCATGGTCTTCCGGTCGGTATAGGGTCACTCCATGCTGAGCGAGGCGGTCCGCGTACTGGTGGTGGACGACCATCCGATGTGGCGCGACGCGGTGGCGCGCGACCTGGAGGAGGCCGGCTTCGATGTGGTGGGGACGGCGGGCGACGGGGCCAAGGCGCTGCGCATCGCTCCGGCCACACGTCCCACCCTGGCCGTGGTGGACCTGAACCTGCCGGACATGACCGGGGTGGAGTTGACCGCGGGCCTGGTCGCGCTGCCGGAGCCTCCCCGGGTGCTCGTGCTGTCCGCGAGCGGCGCCGGTGACGATGTCCTGGCCGCGGTGAAGGCCGGCGCCACCGGCTACCTGGTCAAGTCCGCGGGACGTGAGGAACTGCTGGACGCGGTGCGCCGGGTCGACGCGGGTGAGGCCGTGTACACTCCGGGGCTGGCCGGTCTGGTGCTGGGCGAGTACCGCAGGTTGTCCTTCGAGGAACGTGCCCCGGCGCCCGGGACACCCGCGTTGACCCCTCGTGAGACCGAGGTCCTGCGTCTGGTCGCCAAGGGGCTGGCCTACAAACAGATCG
>CALGOD010000400.1 GCA_937957845.1 uncultured Nocardiopsis sp. | reverse complement strand
CGCGTGGCCTCCAGCGCCGCCGCGGTCTCGCCCACCTTCTTGACGCTGGTCTGGCGCTCCAGCTCCCGCCGGACGTTCTCGACGATCTCCGTCCAACCCGGGGGACGCAGCAGATAGGCGCACGCCGCCACCGCGACGGGATCGGCCGCGGGCGGGACCACACCCGAGCGCAGTCCCTCGGCCAGTTCCGGCCACACCTGTTCGACCCGCTCGGCCACCATCGAACGGAAGACGTCGTCGGACTCCAGTTGGGCGGCGATCTGTGGTCCGGCCAGACGCGCACGGCGACGGGGCTCGAACCTGGCCACCCTGCGCAGCAGTGGCGGCAACTCGCTGGGCCTCATGCCGCCGAGCACGTCGGAGCCGTACTCCACGACCCGTGCGCGTACCGCCTCGGGCAAGGGACGGGCCAGTTCCTCGCCGGCGCCCCCTCCGTCCTCGGAAGCGGCGCCCTCGGCTCCGTCGAGGGACGGACCGTCGGGCGGTTCCCTGTCCTCGGAGCCACCGCCCGCCTCGGGGCGGGCACTCATGACCGGCCCCTCGCGCTCTCCGCCGAGGAACCGCGGTCGGCGTCGGGGCGGGCGATGATCTCCACACTGTCGGTGGCTCCGCACCAGCGGCACCGGATGCTCTCGATGGTCTCGGAGAGCACGGTGCGCTCCTCCACGTCACCGTCACCGGACAGGTCCAGGTGGACGTAGTCCCGGGAGCGCACGGTCCGTGTCACGTCGAACCGCGTGAGATTCCCGCATCCGGTGCACCGCCACCGCTCACTGTCGCCCGGTATCGCGATCCCCACGGTTCCTCCTCGTGTCTCGTTGTACCCGGCTTCGGCCGCCGAGTCGATATCCACACATCTTTCCATGTCGGGACGGCCGACCGTATCCGACGGCTTGTCCCCGCCGCCGACTACCCTGACCGGGTGGTTCGAGAGTCCGTGACGCGCACCGGCGTCCAAACCAGCATCAGCGATCTCGGTACGCCTCTGTCGGCGGCGACGTTCGTCGTCCTGGACCTGGAGACCACCGGTACCAGCGCCACCGACTCGCGGATCACCGAGGTCGGCGCCGTCCGGGTGCGTGGGGGCGAGATCGTCGACGAGTTCGCCACCCTGGTCGACCCGGGGATCCCCGTCCCGGCCGGCATCACGTTGTTGACGGGGATCACACAGTCGATGGTGGCGGGGGCCCCACCGGTGGAGGAGGTACTGCCCCGGCTGCTGGCCTTCCTGGACGCCGAGCACGACACGGTGCTGGTGGCGCACAACGCGGCCTTCGACACCGGTTTCCTCAAGGCCGCGTGCGCACGTCACGGCAGAGAGTGGCCCGGCCACCCGGTGGTGGACACCCTACGCCTGGCCCGGGCGGTGCTCTGGCGGGGAGAGACGCGTAACCACAGGCTGGCCACGCTCGCCACCTACTTCGGGGTCGCGACCACACCCGACCACCGGGCCCTGAACGACGCCCGTGCCACCGCGGGGGTCCTGAACGGGTTGATCGAACGCCTGCGGCCCATGGGCGTCTCCAGCCTGGAGGAGTTGCGTGCGGTCACCAGACCGCCCACCAAGGCGCAACGGGCCAAACGCCACCTGGCGGAGGGACTGCCCGAACGGCCCGGGGTGTACGTGTTCACGGACGCGCGTGGGGAGAGCCTCTACGTCGGTAAGAGCAAGAACCTGCGCCGCCGGGTGAGCACCTATTTCACCGCGGCCGAGAGCCGCAAGCGCATCCGTGAGATGGCGGGGCTGGTGGAGGGGGTCGTGCCCATCGTGTGTTCCGGCGAACTGGAGGCCTCCGTGCGCGAACTGCGTGTGATCGCCGAACGCAAACCTCCCTACAACCGGCGTTCCCGTCACCCGGAGCGCGCCTGTTGGGTCAGACTGACCGACGAGGCCTACCCGCGCCTCTCCATCGTGCGGGGGATCGGGGACGACGCGCCCCATCTCGGCCCCTACGGCTCGCACAAGGAGGCCGAGCAGGCGAAGGAGGCGCTGCTGCACGCGTTCGCGCTGCGCCAGTGCGACCACACCTTCACACCCGTGGGGGCCGGGACGGCCGCACCCCGGGTTCCGGCAGGCGAACGTTGGACGGGAGCATGCGTGCTCGCGCAGATGGGCCGGTGCGGTGCGCCCTGTGACGGCACCGAGAGCCTGGCCGCCTACACCGTGCACGTCGAGGCGGTGCGCGAGGCGATGACCGGCGATCCCGCCGTGGTGGTGGACGCGCACACCGAACGCATCGCGGAGTTGGCCGCGGAACTGCGCTATGAGGAGGCCGCCGGTGTGCGTGACCGTCTGGCCGCCTTCCTCCGAGGCGCACGGCGGGCCCAGCGTCTGGCCGCCCTCACCGCGGTGCCCCACCTCGTGGCCTGCCGCCGCACCGAGGAGGGCTGGGAGACGTGCGTGGTCCGCCACGGACGCCTCGCCGGCAGCGCGCTCCTACGCCCCGGCACCGACCCCGAGGCCTTCCTCGCCTCGTTGGCCGCCACCGCCGAGTACGTGCCCGCCGGACACGGATCCGGTCCCGGCACCCTGCCGGAGGAGACCGAGGTGATCCTGCGGTGGCTCACCGATCCGGCCACCCGGCTGGTGGAGATCGAAGGTGAGTGGACATGCCCTCTGCGTAGCGCCGAAGCGCACACCGAGATGACACACTGGGCCCATGGCCGCGCTTCCGCTCAATGACGACCACCCCGTCCGCCGCGTCCCCGTCGTGGCCTACACACTGATCGCGGTCAACGTCCTGGCGTACCTGGCCTCTCCTCAGGCGGCGACGGCCGTGTGGTATCCGGCCGACATCATCGGCCGCTACTGCGCGATCCAGGACTACTTCATGTTCTGGGGCGCGGTCCCCGCCGAGATCCTGGGACGGGTGGAACAGGTGCCGCACGCCGTGCCCGGGTGCGGCCCACTGGGCGACAAACCGGTGTGGCTCTCGGTGGTCACCTCGATGTTCCTGCACAGCGGTCCGGTGCATCTGATCGGCCACATGGTGTACCTGTTCGTGTTCGGTCCGGTGGTGGAGGACCGGATCGGCGGACTGCGCTTCGCCGCGCTCTACCTGTTGACCGGGATCGCCGCCGTCTACGGTTTCGCGTTGACCGACGTCGACGGCACCGTTCCCATGGTCGGCGCCTCGGGGGCCATCTCGGGGGTGCTGGGCGCCTATCTGGTCGTGCAGTTCCGCAGTCGTGTGACCATGCTGGTGTTCGTCGTCATCCCGATGCGGCTGCCGGGGTGGGCCGTGGTGGGCAGCTACTTCGCGTTTCAGTATCTTCTTTACGTCACCACATCGAGCACCCCTGGTGCCGACAACGGAGTCGCCTACGCGGCCCACGTGTACGGGTTCATCGCCGGGGTGGTCGCGGGACTGGTGGTCTACCGGCTGCGATGGCGCTCCGGGACGCGGCTCTCCGACGTCTACTAGCGCTCCGCACGGCCGGCGCGCCCGTCCCGACTGTCCGAGGAACCGCCCTGGAGGCACAGTGATCACCGCGATCGTCATGATCAAGGCCGACGTCAACCGCATTCCCGAGGTCGCCGAGGCGATCGCGGAGATCGACGGAGTGAGCGAGGTCTACTCGGTCACCGGCGGCGTGGACCTCATCGCCGTGGTGCGGGTCCGTCGACACGAGGAGCTGGCCGAGGTGATCCCCGGCCGGGTGAACAAGGTGCCCGGAGTGTTGTCGTCCGACACCCACATCTCCTTCCAGGCCTACTCCAAGCACGACCTGGAGTCGGCTTTCGCCATCGGCTGGTGACCACCTTCCGTGGACACCCCGGGGCCCGCCGGCGGGCCCCGGGACCCATGCGACCGCCGCGGATCCTCAGAGCGACTTGGCGTGGGCCTGGCTGAGCTCCACCCAGCGCTCCAGCGTGCTCTCGGCCGCGCCGCCGTCGACGGCCGCGGCGGCCC
The DNA here is from genome assembly GCA_937957845.1 of uncultured Nocardiopsis sp. Lineage (GTDB taxonomy): Bacteria > Actinomycetota > Actinomycetes > Streptosporangiales > Streptosporangiaceae > Nocardiopsis. Next base: position 156 of record CALGOD010000400.1, on the reverse strand, counting down.
GCTCGTATCCGTTGCGCACGGACTCCAGCAGGGAGCCCTCCACGCCCTCCATCGCGGCCAACGCGGCGCCCGCGTTGAGCAGCACCGCGTCCCGTACGGGGCCCGGGCGCCCCGCCACCAGGTCGCGTACCGCCTGGGCGTTGAACTCCACGTCGC
>CALGOD010000399.1 GCA_937957845.1 uncultured Nocardiopsis sp. | reverse complement strand
GCGGTGGGTGCCCAGATGGTGCTCGCCAACACCTACCACCTGATGCTCCGACCCGGCGCCCGGCTGGTGGCGGACATGGGAGGGCTCCACGGGTTCATGGCGTGGGACGGGCCGATCCTCACCGACTCCGGGGGCTATCAGATCCTCTCGCTCGAGCCCCGCATCACCGAAGAGAGGGCCACCTTCAAATCCGTCTACGACGGGTCGGTCGTGCACCTCAGCCCCGAGGAGGCCGTCAGGGTCCAGGAGCTGCTGGGGCCCGACGTGGCGATGGTGCTGGACGTGTGCCTCGCTCTGCCGGCTCCGACTGAGGCCGTCGAAGAGGCGATGGAACGGACGCTTCGCTGGGCAGAGAGGTCACTCGCCGCCCACACCCGTGCCGACCAGGCGCTGTTCGGGATCGTCCAGGGCGGAACCGACCCGGACCTGCGGAGGGAGTCTGCGGCCCGTACGGCGGATCTGGGTTTCTCCGGGTTCGGCATCGGTGGGCTGTCGGTGGGGGAGAGTCATGAGGAGCGCAACCGCGCTCTCGAGGCCGTGATGCCCGAGCGCCCCGGAGGGAAGGTGCGCTCCGTGATGGGCCTGGGGGACGCCGAAGGCGACCTCGACGCCGTGGCGCGGGGCGCCGACCTCTTCGACTGCGTGTGGCCCACCCGCCTCGCCCGGCATGGGAGAGTGCTCACGAGCGGCGGCGACTACAACCTGCGACGCGCCGAGTTCGCCGAGGATCCGTCGCCCCTCGCGCCGGACTGTCCGTGCCTGACGTGCCGCACGTACGGGCGCGCCTACCTGCGGCACCTGCTCATCACCCGTGAGCTCGCCGTCCACCGGCTGCTGAGCATCCACAACCTCACCTACACGCTCGGGCTGCTCCGCGACGCCCGACACGCGATATTGGCGGGGAACTTCGACGACTTCAGGGAGGAGGTGGTGGAGAAGCGGAAGCGAGGGGTTGGTCACCAACCGCCGCTCTCCTAATCTTCGCACCCCAAAGAACGAGAGGAAGCCAACTTGCCC
>CALGOD010000398.1 GCA_937957845.1 uncultured Nocardiopsis sp. | reverse complement strand
GCGCAGGCGCAGGACCGCCCTGGTGGATCCGGAGCGGATGGGAGATTGCCGGCGCATGGTGGAACTGGGTTTCGGCGGCGTGGGCGGGTCGTTGGGCGCGTCGCTGCGACGTGCCCATCCCGCCCGGCGGGTGGAACGGGCACTGGCCCGGGCGGGGATCGCTCCAGGCACCCCTGTGGGGCATGTGAGTCCTGACCAGTGGTCGACGGTGTTCGACGTGCTGGACGACCGATCCCGTTGAAGGGCCGGTGGGAGACGCTGCCGAGGGGCCTCAGGAGGTCCCGAGGACGGGGTCCGGGGCATCGCGCGGGACACGCATGACGGCGAAGCACTCCCCCGGCAGCGTGACGATGGCACCCGTGGTCCGTGGACGGCCGTTGGCCAGCAGGAGTTCGCTCGGGACGGAGTCCAGTTCCACCTCGGCGTCGGCGGAGTCGAGGTTGCACACCACCCTCAGGTCACCCCGGAACAGGAGGATCTGTCGGCCGTCGCCGCCGGTCACGACCTTGAAACGGTCCAGACGCGGGTCGGACAGCTCCGGTTCCAGGCGGCGCAGGGCGATCAGCGCCCTGTAGGTGTCCAGGACGAGCGCGTGGGGTTCACGTTCGACCTGGGACCAGTCCAGGACGGCACTGTCGCGGGTGGCGGGGGCCATGGGGTCGGGGATGTCCTCCTCGGCCCATCCCAGGGCGGCGAACTCGCGGAGGCGACCGTTGCGCACGCCCTCGACCAGGTCCGGGTCGGTGAAGGAGGCGAAGAACGGCCAGGGTGTGGTGGCCGCCCACTCCTCCCCCATGAAGATCATGGGGGTGTAGGGCGAGCACAGCACCAGTGCGGCGCCGCACTCCAGCAGGCCGGGCGAAACGTGTTCGCCCATGCGGTCGCCCCGGGCACGGTTGCCGATCTGGTCGTGGGTGCTCAAGTAGGCCAGGAAGCGGCTGCCGGGTGTGCGCGCGGTGTCCACGGGCGCACCGTGGGTGCGGCCTCGGAAGGTGGAGTAGGTGCCCGCGTGCCAGAAGGCACGGGTGAGAGTGGTGGCCAGGGCCTCGGGGGCCGCGAAGTCGGCGTAGTAGCCGTGTGTCTCACCGGTGAGGGCGACGTGTAGGGCATGGTGCACGTCGTCCGACCACTGGGCCGTCATACCCAGTCCTCCGGCCGCTCGGGGCAGGACGGTGCGGGGGTCGTTGCGGTCGGACTCGGCGATGAGGGACAGCGGTCGGCCCAAGGTGGCGGCCAGGGCCTCGACCTCCGCGGACAGTTCGGTGAGTAGGGGGACGGCGCGGTCGTCACGCAGGGCGTGCACGGCGTCCAGGCGCAACCCGTCCAGATGGTAGTGACGCAGCCAGTCCAGGGCGTTGTCGATGACCATGCGACGCACGGGGTCGGAGTCGGGTCCGTCCAGGTTGAGGGAGGGTCCCCAGGCGTTCTCACCGCGGAAGTAGGGGCCGAAGCGGGGAAGGTAGGCACCGGAGGGGCCCAGGTGGTTGTAGACCACGTCCAGGAGGACGGCCAGACCCCGGGCGTGACAGGCGTCGACGAGGGCTTTGAGCGCGTCGGGGCCTCCATAGGGCTCGTGCACGGCCGCCCACAGGACACCGTCGTAACCCCATCCGTGGGTGCCGTCGAAGGCGTTGACCGGCATGAGCTCGACATGGGTGACGCCGAGGTCGACCAGGTGGTCGAGACGGTCGGCCACGGCGGTGAACGTGCCCTGGGGGGTGAAGGTGCCCACGTGGAGCTCGTAGACGACCGCGCCGTCGAGGGGGCGACCGGTCCAGTCGGCGTCGGTCCAGGCGAAGGCGGTGTGGTCGTGGACGCGGCTGGGGCCGTGGACCCCGTGGGGTTGGTGGAGCGAACGCGGGTCGGGCAACGGCTGCGGGTCATCGTCCAGGAGGTAGGAGTACTCGGTGCCGGGCCGGCCCCGTCGACCTGGGCACGCCACCAGCCGTCGTCGTCGCGCCGCATGGGGAGGTCCCGGTCCCCGGCGCCCTCCACACCGCGCAGACGCAGGCGGACGCGCTCGCGGTGGGGTGCCCACACGGCGAAGTCGCCGACGACGCCGACCCCCGGAATGGCGGGGGTGGCGATGGTGTCCGATGTTGCCAGAATGGTCTCTTTGCTCACGGAGGGTGACCTACCCGGCCGTGGCGCCCGTCACCCCTGTGCGTCGAAGCACCTGGTCACGCCCCGGCTGCTCCGGGTCCGCGGGAGGGGTCCGGGGAGCGGGGCCGGTAGGTGTGCAGACGTACCGACGCGGTCACGGCCGAGGGGCTGGGCAGGGAGGCGATCCGTGAGCGCAGTTCCTCCGGGGGGATGTGGCGGGCGCTGGGTCCCATGCCGACCACGGTCGCGGTGTCGGTGTGGTCCAGTTCCATGGTGAAGCGCACCTCCTCGGTACCGGCCAGGGTGAAGTGGCCGTGCAGGGAGTCGGCGAGGCGCTCCTCCTTGTGCGGATCCACCTTCAGCAGCCCCAGCGGTCCGCGGAGTTCGGCGAGGTGGTCGGTGTCGGGGACGACCACCAACAGCACGCCACCGGATCTGAGGACCCTGTGGAACTCGGCGGCGTTGCGCGGCGCGAACACGTTGAGCAGGGCGTCGACGGAGTCCTTTCCCAACGGAAGTCCCCGCCAGACGTCGGCCGTCACGGCGCCGCCGCGCACGTGGGCACGGGCCGCCTTGCGTGCGGCGAACTTGGACACGTCGGCGGTCAGTCCCACGGCGTGGGGCAGCGCCTCCAGGATCGCGGCCAGGTGGTGACCGGTTCCGCCTCCGATGTCGACGACCAGCGGTGCGGGGGCGGTGAGTTCGCGCGTCAGCGCGGCGGACAGCGCCTGGGAGATCGGGGCGTGGTGTCCCGCCTCCTGGAACCTGAGACGGTCGGCGACCATCTCCCTGCTGTCGCCGGTCCCCGGTGGTGTGGCCCCGGTGAGCAGGCTCGCGTACCCCTCGCGGGCCACGTTGAAGCTGTGTCCCGCGGTGCAGGCGAGCCCGCGCTCGCCCAGGGCCAGTCCGGCTCCGCAGGACGGACAGGCCAGGGCGGCCGCGACGGACTCGGGCATCCGCAGTCCGGGGCCGGTGTGGTGTGTGGTGTTCGCGCGCGCCATGGTCGCGGTCAGCCTACCGCGCGCACCCGCGTCTCAGTCCCGGGTCAGTACGGCCACCGGGTAGGTGTCGAGCACCTCCTCCAGGTGTGCCAGGGTCGGCCCGTCGGTGCGTTCGGATACCAGGGCCCGTCCGGTGAGCCGGTCGGTCCACTCTCCGGGCCCCCAGGGCAGTGCCAGCACGGTCCGGTCCCATCCGCCCGCGTCGGCCAGGGTCAGCGGCAGCCTGGTGGCGATCACCACCAGGTCGGGGTGGACGGCGCCGGTCGAGGTGCGCGCGAAGGCCAGGACGTGGCGGTCGGCCGGGCCCGAGGCCGTGAGCGGCAGGTATCCCCGTGGGCGCAGCTCCCGGCGTGTGCGCAGGCACGTACGGACCAGGTGCAGCTTCGCCGCCCCGGTGGCGTCCACCGGCGGCCGCCACCCCTCCTCGATGCGCGACAGCAGGTCGATGCGCGCCTGGTGATCGACGGGCCTGCGGTTGTCGGGGTCGACCAAGGACAGGTCCCACAGCTCGGTGCCCTGGTAGACGTCCGGAACGCCCGGCCCCAGCAGCTGCACGGCCTTTTGTCCCAGGGAGTTGCGCCATCCGGCCTCGCGCACCGATTCCACCACGGAGACGACCTCTCCGCGCAGGGCGGTGTCGTTGAGCACCCGTGCGGGCCAGGCCCGCACGCGCTCTTCGACGTCGGTGTCGGGGTCGGTCCAGGAGGTCGCCAGTCGCGCCTCCCGGGCGGCCTTGATCAGATACCCGGCCAGACGCTCCTCGCTGATGGGCCAGGCCCCGACCAGGGTCTGCCAGCCCAGGAGGTTGAGTGCGGGTTCGGGCAGGGCGCACCTCTCGGTCCAGCGACGCACGGCCTCGGTGAACCCCTCGGCGACCTCGCTCAGGGCGGCCAGGCGTGCGCGCACGTCCTCGGAGCGTTTGGTGTCGTGGGTGGACAGCGTGGTCATGGTGTGCGGTTCGGCGGCCTCACGGCGTAGCGCGGCGTCGTGGAACTCCTCGGGGGTGACCGCGAAGTCGGCGGGGTCCCCGCCCACCTCGTTGAGCGCGACGAATCTGGTGGCGCGGTAGAACGCGGTGTTCTCGGTGCCCATCGCCACGACCATCCCGCTGGTCTGTTGGATGCGTCGCGCGGCCTCCCCGTGGGGGTCTTGACGCACCCTGCGGTCGATGGCCTCCAGGTCCAGGGCCAGGTCGGGCCGTCGCTCGGTGGCGGTCCGTACCGCACGGGCCCAGTCCCGTTCCCCCTCGGGAAGGTAGGAGCGGTACACGTCGAAGGCGCACAGAAGCTCGGCGACGGCCTCCTGCCGTTGGAGCACCGCTTCGGGTGCGGGTTCCGTGCCGCCGCGGGGCGGTCGGGGCGGCAGCAGGGCGGCGATGCGCAGCACCTCGGTGCGCAGCAGTTCGTGGGCGGCGTGGCGACGTGCCCGTACGTCGGTCTCGGCCACGTCCACCTCCACCCCGTGGTCCAGGGCCAGGGTGGTCAGGTCGGCCTCCGCGGAGGGGTCGACGAACACCCCGCACACCTGGCGCAAGGCGTCGTAGCCGGTGGTCCCGGCCACGGGCCAGGACCGGGGCAGGCTCTCGCGCGGAGCCAGGATCTTCTCCACCACGATCCAGCCGTCGAAGCGCTCGGCGAGCCTGCGCAGGTAGCCCCCGGGGTCGGTGAGTCCGTCCACGTGGTCCACCCGCAGACCGTCGAGCCGTCCCTGGGCGGCCCAGCGCAGGACCTCGGCGTGGGTGGCCTCGAAGACCTCGGGGTCCTCCACCCGCACCGCGGCCAGTTCGCTGACGTCGAAGAACCTGCGGTAGGTGAGCTCACCGTTCCCACGCCGCCACGACACCAACCGGTAGTGCTGGCGCTCGTGCACCTGTTCGACCGTGTCGCCGGGGGCGTGGGTGCCCGGGGCGAGCGGGTAGCGCTTGTCGTGGTAGACGAGGCTGTCGCCGTCGATGGACAGCTCGGCCAGGGCGGCCTTACCACCGTCTCCGTCGTCGCCCAGCACGGGGATCAGGATCGGACCGGCGTCGAAGTCGATGTCGAAGTAGTGCGCGTACACCGACTCCCGCCCGTGGGCGAGGACGTCCCACCACCAGGGGTTGGCGTCCGCCCGCACCACGGACATGTGGTTGGGCACGATGTCCGCGACCACGCCCAGGCCGAGTGCGTGTGCCTTGGCGGCCAAGGCCTCGCGGGCGGTGTCCCCGCCCAGTTCGGGCGAGACCCGGGTGGGATCGACCACGTCGTAGCCGTGTGAGGACCCCGGGGCCGCGGTGAGCATCGGGGACAGGTAGAGGGCGCCGACCCCGAGCCGGTCCAGGTAGTCGAGCAGTCCTGCGGCGTCGTCCAGGGTGAGGCCGGGCCCCAGTTGCAGGCGGTAGGTTGACGTCGGAGCGGATGGTGTGGATTTCTCGCTGGTCACGCGGGTATGCGTGCCCGTACCGTCCGCGTGTCATGCACACCGGTCCGGATGAGCGCCATCCCACATGGGGCCGCTTTGGGGATGGTCGTCCACCGGTGGTTAAATTCTTCGGCGGTGCTCCATCATCGGCGACGCCTCCGTTCGGGGGCGTGCGGCGGTGAACTCAGGCCACCGACACCGACGAAGGGGATAGAAGCAGTCGTGCTCCCGCCCAACAAGCGCACCAGGACCGGTTCTTCGCGCCACCGTGGCGTCCGTCGGGGCGCGGCCTCGGCCGCGCTGGCCGGTCTGCTCCTGGCCACCACCGCCTGCGGCAGCGACGACGCCGTGCGCGACGACGCCGCACCGGAGGTCCCCGACGATCTGGAGTGCTTCTCCGGCAGCCTGTCCGGGGCCGGTTCCAGCGCCCAGGAGAACGCCATGACGGCGTGGATCGCCGGTTACCAGGCGGGTTGCGAGGACGCGCGCGTCTATTACAACTCGATCGGTTCGGGCGGCGGCCGCAGCCAGTTCATCGACGGTGCGGTGACCTTCGCCGGAACCGACTCGGCGATGAACCCCGAGGAGAACGCCGACGCCCGGGAACGGTGCGGTGGTTCGGACACCATCAATCTGCCCGCCTACGTGGTGGCGATCGCGGTGGTGTTCAACCTGGAGGGTGTGGACTCGCTGAACCTGCGTCCGGAGACGGTGGCGGCGATCTTCAACCAGGACATCACCCGCTGGGACGACCCCGAGATCGCCGAGGACAACCCGGACGTGGACCTGCCGGACATGGCCATCACCCCGGTCAACCGCTCCGACGAGTCCGGCACGACCGAGAACTTCACCAACTACCTGGAGCAGGCGGCACCGGACGCCTGGCCGCATGAGGCCGACGGCCAGTGGCCGGTCACCCCCCGTGAGTCCGCGCAGGGCAACAGTGGGATCGCCGACACGATCAAGCGGGCGGAAGGCTCGATCGGCTACGTGGAGATGTCGCACATGCACGGCATGTCCGCCGCCGCCATCGGCGTGGGCGACGAGTTCGTGGAGATCTCCCCGGCCGCCGCCGCCCAGGTGGTCGCGGGCTCCCCGCGACGTGAGGACAACGCCAGCGAATACGACCTGGCGCTGGACCTGGACTACGGCACGACCGAGGCCGGCAGCTACCCGGTGGTCCTGGTCAGCTACGAGACGGTGTGCCTGGACTACCCCGACGACCAGGAGGCGGAGAGGGTCAAGGCGTTCCTGCGGTACGTCGTCAGCCCCGAGGGACAGGAGTTGGCCTCACAGGAGACCGGTTCGGCCCCGGTCAACGACACCCTGCGCGAGCAGCTGTTGGAGTCGATCGACGCCGTGAGCTGACCGGACGTGTCCGGGTTCCTCCCGCGAACGGGGCCTTCGGCGCCTCGAAGAGCCATGGGCGCTGTGCGACAGCGGCTGGAAGAGGTTCTCGACGAGCTCCAGGCACTGTTTCTTGCATGGGTCGGGTCGCGGATCCGGATCGAGGCCACCTGCACGGTCCCGTCGAAGATCACCGCCCGGTTCAGGCCGGGTCGGGGCCGGCCCGGATCACTCCAGGGGTGTCTCGCCGGGACCGTCCTGTCTGCGGAGCCGGAACCCCGAAAAACCACGGTTCAGCACCACGGCCGCAGCATCGCTTCCGCTGCACACGATGGTTCAGGACCTCCCCCTCCAGGTGGTTCGAGAGGCCCTACCTTTCTCAGCCGTTCAGCAACAAGCGAGGAACTTTCCGACTCCTTCCGGATACACTGTCGGGATTGTTTCCATTTCCCCTTAACGCCTCGCTTATTTACAAGAAGTATGTCAACCTGGATCTGATCGTGAGGGCATCGGATCCGATCTTCGACTTGATCCCCCTGGAATCCATCAAGGGCTCACCCCATGCGTCACAGATACCTCCACAAGACCAATGAAGGAAGCAACCGCCGAGGTCACTTTCATAACCTCCTCTGATCAGGATCCGGTGACTCCGGAAGATCTTTTGAATGGAGATACCGGCCCCAAAGAGGAGGCCACCTGAACTGACTCAGACATGGCCCCACACAGCGACAATGAGGATACAGAGACATGCTTCCCCCAAGCCGAAGAACGAGTCGCCTCATATCACTCTTGACCCTCTTTGCTGTTTTCCTTTGCGCGTGCTCAACAAGAGAACAACCCGCAGAAATAATTCAAGCCCATGTCGAATTCAATAGAATTGACACTGGCCACCTGGAGGCCCGCAAACACCATACTCAGATTTGGATGGACGGAGATCTGATCGTGTGGGGCGGCTACTCAATGGGGGGAGGTATTCTTCCTGACGGAGCAATTTTCTCCGAGAAGAAAGGTGAATGGAAAAGCATATCGAATTCACCGATCAGCAGTCGCAGCCATCAAGCCAGTGTCATTGTGGATGAGCATCTTTTCATCTGGGGCGGCTTCTCGACCGAGGGCGGCGACGGACAACCAAGTACTGGTGCCCTTTATTCCCCAAAGGAGGACAGTTGGGTTGAGATCGAAAAGGCGCCAGAGGGGCGTGCCGCGGCTCAAGCTGAATACGTGGACGGTCTCGTCGTGATTTCCGGGGGCTTGACTTCGACCAGGGATCTTTTGGTGTTCTCCGTCTTGGATGACTCTTGGAGGAGAGTTCCATTCTCGGAGGTGATCTCAGCAACTGGGAATCAGCAGGGAACCGACAACCAGGACGAGAGG
>CALGOD010000397.1 GCA_937957845.1 uncultured Nocardiopsis sp. | reverse complement strand
ACCGACACCAGATCGATCAACTGCCGTCGACCCAGTTCGCGTTCGGGCCGGTCGGGGCGCACGGTGCGGTCCTCTCCGGTCCTCTCCCCGGTCAGCGCGAACGCCACCACCAGCGCGCCCCGGTCGGTGTGCACCTCCACCGTGTCGGCCAGCGCGCCGGCGTCGATGCGTCCCTCCAACAGGCTGGAGAGCAGATCCTCGCGCAGTCGCAGACCCGCGGTGGTGTGCGTGTGTTGGCGGATCATCTGCAGCGCGGTGGTGCGCGCCGCCCCCAACAGCGCCTCCTCGGCGTGCTCGGCCAGCGGCCGGGAGCCCTCCTGTACCCAGATCGCGCCCAGTGGTCGGCGTCCGGCGTGGATGCCGACCGCCAGGCGGCGCCGGATGCCCAGTTCGGGATGCTCGTCCACACGCACCACCTCCTCACCGGCGCGCAGCCTGGCGAACACCCCCCACTCACGCAGCAGCGCCAGGTACGACTCGGGGCCGCGACGCCCCAGTACCGACAGCCGTCGTAGTTCGTCCACCTCCGCGCCGCTGGAGTAGGCCAGTACCCGGCTCGCGGCGTCCTCGATGCTCACGAGCCCACCGGTGATCCGGGCGATCGTCTGCGCCATGGAGAACAGGTCTCCGCCAGCGTCCCCCAGGTCCTCGGAGGCCGTCGACCGGGCGTCGTCGACGATGGACTGGCACAACGACTGCAGCCGGTCCCACCGCACCTCGGGTCGGACCCGGAGAAGCGCGACCCCCGCGTCCCGGGCCTCGGCGCGCAGGTTCCCGAACTCGTCGACCGCGGGGGAGCGGCCCGACCGTGTTCCTCCGGGCGTCGTCCCCTCGTGGGCGGTGTGCGTCACGGCCTTGACCGCGACCGCCGTGGCGCCCTGTTCGGCCAGGGTCCTGATCAGACGCCTCGCCGAGGCGCCCCGCGCGCCGATGAGCAGCACCAGGTCGCCCTCGCGCACCTCGGTGCGGTCCTCGGGATCGTGGATGACGACGTTGTCCACTTGGACATCGAGCCCCCCCGGTGCCGCGGCCACGTCCACGACCGGGTCGCCCAGGGCCAGCAGCAGCACGCGCAGGGGCACACCCGTCGGCTCGTCCGCCGCCGGGCCGTCCTGACCAGGGAAGATCGTGCTTTCCCGCGGGTGTGCGCCTGCTCTTCCCTCAGGGTGAGGGGGGAGACCGGGTGATGGGGCGTCATTACTCATATGTCTTCCATTTTGTCGTGGAGAACAAAGAAGAGGGGGGAAAAGTGGCCTGCTCCACAAGGTTCACGCGCCCTCGTTCTGAGAGCGTTGAGTCAGCCGGACCCTGCTTGCTTCAGGGACATTCTCACTGGGAGGTGCCCATGGACGCCGTGACCAACGTCCCTCTGCCACAGAACGAGCCCGTTCTGTCCTACGCGCCGGGCAGCGCCGAGCGCGAGGAACTCGTGGCCAAGCTGGAGGAGCTCGGTGGTCGGAGCATCGACCTGCCGATGCGCATCGGCGGTGAGAGCCGGATGGGCGGCGGCGACCCGATCGACGTCGTGCAGCCGCACCGCCACTCCGCGGTCCTGGGCACCATGCGCAACGCCACCCACGACGACGCCCGCGCCGCCATCGCCGCGGCCAAGGCCGCCGCCCCGGCCTGGCGTGCGATGTCCTTCGACGACCGCGCCGCCATCATCCTGCGCGCCGCCGAACTGCTCTCCGGGCCCTGGCGCGCCACCATCAACGCCGCCACGATGCTCGGGCAGTCCAAGACCGTCCAGCAGGCGGAGATCGACTCGGCCTGCGAGCTCATCGACTTCTGGCGCTTCAACGTCTCCTACGCCCGTGAGCTCATCGCCCAGCAGCCGTTGAGCGTCAAGGGCGTGTGGAACCGCATGGAGCAGCGACCGTTGGAGGGGTTCGTCTACGCGATCACCCCCTTCAACTTCACCGCCATCGCGGGCAACCTGCCGACGGCACCGGCCCTGATGGGCAACGTGGTCGTGTGGAAGCCGTCCCCGACCCAGCAGTTCGCCGCCGAGCTGACCATGCGCCTGCTGGAGGAGGCGGGTATGCCGCCCGGCGTCATCAACATGGTCACCGGTGACGGTCTGGCGGTGTCCGACGTGGCCCTCCACGACCCCGACCTGGCCGGAGTGCACTTCACCGGTTCCACGAAGACCTTCCAGCACCTGTGGAGGAGCGTCGGCGAGAACATCGCCGGCTACCGCTCCTACCCGCGCATCGTCGGCGAGACCGGCGGCAAGGACTTCATCGTCGCCCACTCCTCGGCCGACCCCGAGGTCCTGCGCACCGCCATCGTGCGCGGCGCCTTCGAGTACCAGGGACAGAAGTGCTCGGCCGCCTCACGCGCCTTCGTGGCCCGTTCGGTGTGGGAGAGGGTGCGGGAGGACCTGATCGCCGAAACCGAGGCCCTGACCATGGGAGACGTCACCGACCTGTCCAACTTCATGGGCGCGGTCATCGACCGCCGTGCCTTCGACAAGCTGGACAAGGTCCTGGAGGACGCCAAGTCCGACCCGACCCTGACCATCCTGGCGGGCGGCACCGCCGACGACTCGGTCGGCTACTTCGTGCGTCCGACCATCATCGAGGGCTCGGACCCCTCCCACGACGTGTTCCGCACCGAGTACTTCGGTCCGATCGTCGCCGTGCACGTCTACGAGGACGACGAGTACGACGAGATCCTCGAGATCGTCGACGAGGGGGCCGCCTACGCGCTGACCGGCGCGGTCCTGGCCACCGACAGGGCGGCCGTCGCCAGGGCCACCGAGAGACTGCGCTTCGCCGCCGGCAACTTCTACATCAACGATCGACCGACGGGCTCCATCGTGGGCCAGCAGCCCTTCGGCGGCGGTCGCGCCTCCGGCACCAACGACAAGGCGGGCTCGGCCCAGAACCTGTCGCGCTGGTCCAGCCCGCGCGCCATCAAGGAGACGTTCGTCGCACCGACCGTCTCCTCCTACCCCCACCAGGGGTAGCGCTTCGGTCCCTCCCACCGGGAGGGACGCCCACCCCCCGAGGAGTCCACAGGTGCGAGCGGGTCGGTCCCGGTCGCACCCATATAAAAAGAGGATTCTTCGTAAAATCTTTTTGCGAGGTTATTTATTTTTTT
>CALGOD010000396.1 GCA_937957845.1 uncultured Nocardiopsis sp. | reverse complement strand
GCAGGTCGGCTTCTCGGCGGTGTGGACCGAGGCGCGCCGTCGGGGTCTGGGCCTGACGGACGTGGTGCGGTGGATGTCCTCGGGCCCCGCCCGGGTGGCCGGGCTGGGGAACAAGGGAGGGATCGCCCCCGGACACGACGCCGACTTCGCCGTGGTCGCACCGGAGGAGTCCTTCCGGGTGGACGTGCGCGAGTTGCACCACCGCAACCCGGTGAGCCCCTACGACGGAGCCGAGCTGTTCGGGCGGGTGCGTCGCACCATCCTGCGAGGCGAGGACGTCGGCCTGGAGAGCACCACCGGGCGGATGCTCGTCCGGAACTGACGATCCTCCCGCCCGTCTTCCGTCATGGGGGTGGAGACCGGGTCGAGGGGCGGACGGCACGAACGCCTCGCCCGCCCCTCGGTGTCCTCGGGGGATCAACCGACCAGCGCGTTCCAGCGTTCACGCAGGTCGGCGTCGCCGGCCTCGGTCAGCGAACCGAAGACGTTCAGGCGGGCGATGCCGCCGTCGGGGAAGACATCGGTGCGCACGTGGGTGGCGGTGACCGGTGTGTCCAGGACGAAACGGTGGGCGCTGTCCGGCTCCAGACGGGTACGGCCCACGATCTCGAACCACTCCTGCGGGGCGTGGGAGCCGGCGTCCCGGCCCAGGACGGTCACCCATCCCGCGGAATTCCCCTTGAGGTAGGCGGTGTCCAGTTCCAGGGCTCGGACGGAGGCCTGGGCGGTGAGGCGGAATCGCACCCAGTCGTGCCCGGTGTCACGACGACGTCGGTTCTCCCAGCCGTCGTCCATCTTGCGGGAGCGTCCGGGGGAGATGATGTTGTCCGGTGACGAGTAGAAACGGTCCGAGGCGTCCTCCACCCTGCCGCCGTTGACCAGGGCGGCGAGGTCGAAGCCGCCGAGCGCGGCCAGCCAGTGGGGATCGGGAACGGGTTCGCCGTACACGCGCAGGCGGGCGATGCCGCCGTCGGGGAACTGCTTCAGGCGCAGATGCGTCCACCGGCGTTCGGCGTCCACCTCGAAACCGTTGGCGGCGTGTCCGTACACGGGGGTGCGGGGGACGATCCGGGTCCAGCGAGCCTTGAGGAGGTCGTCGGTGGTCGGAGTGCCCTCCATGTGGACGGCCTCCACGCAGACGTCGCGGGGATGGTTGCCGCGAAAGTGCGCGGTGTCCACGATCACGCCCCTGACCAGGCCGGGAAGGCCGAGGCGGATCAGGGCCCAGTCGTGGTCGTCGGCACCGGGGTGGGGCTGGTCGGCGCTCACACCGCGTCGCCTGCGGGTCTCCCAGCCGTCCATGACCTTGCCCTTGTGCCCGAAGACGTGGGGGTCGAACACGGCGGGTCCGGGCACCAGCAGGTTCTCCCGCTGGGCGAAGAACTCGTCGTTGGCGGCGACGACGCCGCCCCCCAGGCGGCGGTCCGCCAGATCGACCAGGGAGGAGAAGTCGAACGCGCCGTGGCGGTAGTCGGCGTAGGGGTCACCACCCGAGTAGGGCGGGGCGTTGTAGGAGTGTGGGTCGGTGGGCCGGGCTCCGCTCATGTCGCTCCTGAGGCATCGGTTCGGCGGACACATCCAGGGTGCTGGGAAGGAACGGTCAG
>CALGOD010000395.1 GCA_937957845.1 uncultured Nocardiopsis sp. | reverse complement strand
CGACTATGCCCACCACTACACCCAGCTCATCCGCGCGGCCTGCACACACCTCGGGCTCCCCTCCGACGTCACCACAGAATTCCCGACACCGGGGCAAGGACTGGAGTTCATGAACCACTGGCTCCCCGCACGCCTGCCCGTCAACGACCGAATGATCCTCGGCTACGTCGAATCCCTCTTCCGTGACCGCAGCACCCACTGGACCCACCAGCCCGGATTCGGCTGGCGCATCGCCCGTATAGGCAATGCCACCGTCCTCCTCCTGGGGTGTGAGTTCAGTTTCTGGGGCGATCTCGCCGGAGACCTGGTCACCGCTCTGGCCGCACGCGGCCACACCGGGGGAGTGGTCTACGTCGGTAAACTCGGCGGACTCCAAGCGGACATGGCACCCAACACCCTCGTCGTCACCGGTACCACCACCCGCATCGGGGACCGCGACCTCACCTGGAACAGCACCCTGGACCTTTCCCAGGCACCCGCCACCCTCCGCTCCGGCGTACGACACGCCACCGTCCCCAGCGTGCTGGACGAAACCCACGCCTGGTTCGAGGCCAACAGGGCGGACTTCGACGTCGTGGACCCCGAGATCGGTCACATGGCCCGCGCCGCCACCACCGCCGGCGTGCCCTTCGACTACCTGCACGTCGTCACCGACAACCTGTGCGGCACCTACGAACACGGCCTCTACGGTGAGCGCGCCGCTCCCGTGGCCGCCGCCCGCCGCCGTTGCCTGCACGACATCGAGACCATCCTGCACCGGAGCCTGACATGACCATCACCGGATCCGTCACCGTCCTCGGCCTCGACTGGAGCACGCCGGACACACCGCGCCTGCGCACCACCGACCCCGCCACACCTGACGGCAGTCTGCTCCATCCCCTTCTGGGAGAGCACACCTTCCGTGTGGACGGCGACGAGCGCCACTGCGTCGGCTGGTTCGATCTCACCGGCCCTGAAGGAAAGCATGTGCGCTGCCGCGCTGACGAGATCGTCACCAGGGGGAGGCAGTGCCGCCGCTGCCAGTACAGGGAAGGATTCATCGCAGCCCACCAGGCCCATCACAACCCGCGGGCGCTGCCGGACAACATCCGCCACTACCTTCAACAGCCGCGCTGGCTCTACCTCGGCGTCTTCGCCAGGGGAACGACGAAGGGCGGCACCGCCGCCGAACGCCGTCGACGCAGCCGCCTGGCCGAACAGGGGCCTGTCGCCGCCCTCTACATCGCGCGCACCACCGACGGCATCGCCGTCCGTTCCCTGGAAGCCGCTGTCTCCCGGTACCTCGGCCTACCCCAGCAGGTCCCGACCCGTCGCAAGGTCCTCGGCCTCCAAAGCCAGGTGGACACCGCCGCTCTCACGAGTGGGCTCACCGAACTCGCCGCCGAGGCCACCACCTACCTGGAGAAGATCACCGCGGACCAACCGAGCACCGAGGTGTTCTCCGACCCGGAATTGTGGGTCCGCCCCACGTGCGCCGCGACCGTCTTCGACACGGCCCCGGTCCTGGCCTACCCCGCCGACCTCACCGAGGGCATCCATCACCTGTGTGTCACCGGAGCCAGTGGACCCGTCGCCCTGTTCACCACCGAATCCGCTCCCGGTGCGGCCCTCTACTGTGCCGACCTCACCGCACTCGTCGGCCGTCGTCTCGTTCCAGCGGCTCCCGAGGACGTACCCACCAGCACCCCGACCCTGTTCTGAACCCACCTCCTGCTCACGAAACGGAAGACCCGTGGACGACACCCTGCGCGAGATCTGCACCTTCTGCTGCGAAGTCGAAGGCGGCGACGACTCCAACCTCTTCTACGACCTGGGTCTGGCACACGACCGCTCCGACTACGTGCTCCACGAGACCGACCACTTCGTCGTCATCCCCTGCATCGGCGCCCTGACCGACTGGTACCTGCTCATCGTCTCCAAACGCCACACCTTGTCTGTGGGCTGGCTCGACGACGCCGAACGCGCCGACCTGCGCACCCTTATCCCGCAGGTCACCGACCTCGTCCGAGGGCACAGCGGCCTGAACAGCCTCGTCTTCGAACACGGCAGCTTCGACTTCCGCGACAAGGGCGGCGCCTGCTACGACCACACCCACATCCACGTCGTGGCCACCGACCGCGATCCCCACACCTTCCTCGACCAGATCCCCGCACCCGTCACCATGCACCCCTGCTCGGACTGGATCGATGCCGCCCGACACCTGGTGGAGGACCGACAGCGCTCCTACCTCGCCCTGGGCACACCCGGGCAGGACTGGATCGGCACCGCCACCGGTGCACCCTCGCAGTTCTTCCGCCGCTGCCTGGCCTCCTGGATGGGCGCCGAGGAAGGCGAATGGGACTGGCTCACCTTCCCTCAGGCCGATCGGGTCCAACGCATGAGCAGCCTTCTCACCGCGGGATGACCCACTTCCCGCTGACGAAGGCGGAACCGGTGCCCCGGCGTAGGCTGGGGCGCGTGGTTCACACCGAGGACTTCGTGCGGCGCGCGGCCCGCGCCGTCCAGATCGGAAGAGCGTCGTGTAGGGAAAGAGTGTAGATCTCGGTGGTCG
>CALGOD010000394.1 GCA_937957845.1 uncultured Nocardiopsis sp. | reverse complement strand
TAGCCTCCGTACTCGTCGTAGCCGACCAGTACGTGCGGCCGCACCTCGCGGATGATCTCGGCCAGTCGGGTGGCGGCCTCCTCCACGTCCGCGTTCCAGAAGGCGTCCGGATGCTCGTTGGCGGAGGTGCCCATCATCCCCGAGTCCCGGTAGTGGCCGGGACCGCCCAGGAAGCGGTGGTCCCGCACGCCCAGGGCCAGGCACGCCTTGTCGAGTTCGCCGATCCTGTACTCGCCCAGGGTGTCCTCACGATCGGAGGCCAGGTGCGCCAGGTCCGGCGGTATGACCTCGCCCTCCTCCCCCAGTGTGCAGGTCACCAGGGTCACACCGGCGCCCTCGGCCGCGTACTTGGCCAGGGTCGCCCCGGTCACGATGCTCTCGTCGTCGGGGTGCGCGTGCACCATCATCAATCGCCTGTCGCTCACCCAGCGAACGATACCGGGCAGGTCCGCGTTCCGTCCTCGACTTCACCGATCGCGCCGGATCCGGCTTCTCCCTCCCCCGGGCCGGGGCGTGGCCCCTCGCTCCCCGTCCCCGTCCCATACGACACAATCGGCCTATGAGCTTTCCTCGCCAACAGGCCCGTACCCGGCGCTTCACGATCGGTGTTCCACGTGCGTTCGAGATCTCGCCGGACGGACGCCGTGTCACCTTCCTCAGGGGACGAGACGGGGCGGACGTCTCCACCTGTCTGTGGATCCATGAGGCGGAGGGGGCGGGCACCACCACGTTGCTCGCCGACCCCGCCACGCTGGGCGCCGACGACGAGGACCTTCCTCCCGAGGAGAGGGCCCGCCGTGAGCGCCTGCGTGAGAGCGGCGGCGGCATCGTCTCCTACTCGGTGGACGACGCGTTCACCCGGGCGGTGTTCACCCTGTCCGGACGGTTGTTCTACGTCGACCTCGTCGGGGACGACCGCGCGCCGCGTGAGCTTCCCGCCACCACCCCGGTGGTGGACCCGCGGATCAGTCCGGCCGGAGACCGGATCGCCTACGTCAGCGGCGGTGCCGTACGCGTCATCGACGTCTCCGGAGCCCGGTCCGACCATGGGGACAGGGTGGTCGCCGAGCCGGACGGACCCGATGTCACCTTCGGTCTGGCCGAACTGGTGGCCGCCGAGGAGATGGGGCGCTACCGGGGTTTCTGGTGGGCCCCGGACGGCTCCTCCCTCGCGGTCACGCGCGTGGACGAGTCCGAGGTCGACACCTGGTACGTGTCCGACCCGGGCCGTCCCGAACAGGAGCCGACCTCCCTGCGCTATCCGCCCGCGGGCGGCGCCAACGCCGATGTGCGCCTGGCCGTGTTCCCGGTCGGCCCGTCGGGCGGTCGACACCCGGAGGAGCCTCCCTCACCCGTCTGGATGGAGTGGGACCGCCAGGAGCTGCCCTATCTGGTGACGGTGGGCTGGACGACCGGCCCCGACGGCACGCCGACCCTGGTGTTCACCGCGCAGAGCCGGGACCAGCGCACGCTGACCCTGTTCAGCGCGGATCCGGCCACCGGCCTGGTCGCGCCGGTGCGCACCGAGACCGACGATGTGTGGGTCGAGATCATGCCGGGCGTGCCCGCCTACACCGGTTCGGGCGCACTGGTGTGGATCGGTCGCGAGCCGGGAGGGGAACGCCGGGTGTACGTGGGCGAGGACCCGGTCGGTCCCGCCGACGTGTACGTGCGCGGTGTGGTGGACGTGGACGGCGACCGGATCCTGTACTCGGGCTCTCCCGCGGGAAGTCCCGGCGAGGTGTCGTTGTGGCTGGTCGAGTCGGACACGGGCCTGACCGCGCCGGTGGAGGTGCCCGAGGGCCCCGACACGAAGGACGGGGGTGCGCACGGCGGTCTGCGTTCGGGACGGC
>CALGOD010000393.1 GCA_937957845.1 uncultured Nocardiopsis sp. | reverse complement strand
CTTCCTGAGCCGATGGTGCGGAGCAACCGACGAACTGGGCACTGTCCCGTCTAGCGCCGGTGCCACCCCACGTCGACGTTGTGGGCTACCCCGATGTACGACAGGGTGCCTACGGCACGAATCGACTCGACGACGCAAAGGCGGGACATGACGACGAACGCTCGCGCCCAAGTGACCGGGCCGCACGATCACGACGACCGCCGGGCGCGGACCGCGCCGGACCGCTGGCACGGCCGGGCGGTGCAGCGGTGAGCGTCCGGTCCGCGGCCCGCCGCCACCGTGAGGAGCTCGGTGGTGTCGTCGCCGAGTACTGGGACAAGCCCACCCCGAAGACGATCGGGGTCTTCGTGGGGACCTGGCTGCTGCTCTCCGGACTCACCCTCGTCAGTCCCGGGGAGACCATCCTGCTGGCCCTGGCGCCGACGGTGGTCTTCGGGGTCTTGCTCGGGCTGGCGCTGCTCTACGTCGGCAACGAGCGGTTGCTCGTGTGTGAGCGCGGCCTGATCATCGGGTCCTTCGCTCCAGGCCTGCGCCCCTACGTGATCCGCTACGACCAAATCGTCCCGGGCAGCGTGGTCCCCGTGACCGGTGCTGGTCGTTACACCAAGGAAACCGATCCCGGTGGCCCCCCGCAGTCGACGGTGCGGAGGAGTGCCTGGACCCGGCAGGGCGTCCACCTCGTCGGGCCCTCGCCGAAAGACGCCCGTCGCCACCGTGGCAGGTTCGCCAAGGTGCTGGATCCGCGGCCGCTCACGTTCGACGGTCGCTGGGCCTGGTTCGCCGGCACCGGATCGACGGCCCCCGAGCATGTCACGGTCGCGATCGCCCGGGCGGCGGGCGCGGCCGGAGCGGTCGAGCTGGCCCAGGCGACCGCTTCCGCGCCCGTGCGTGAGCTCAGTGGCAATCCTGCTGATGCCGCCCGGCACCTTCCCGGGTTCCCCGACATTCCCGATCTGCGGGGACGGGAGAGCGCGCGGTGATGGCGTCGCCTGAGTTTGGTCACCTCGTCGCGCTCCGGGATCGCGTAAGTCGCAGACCTGCACCGATGCGTGCGTGAGAGACCGATCTGGGGCACTAATTGGTGCTCTACCGTGGGGCCTGTGGCGTGGATTCGGCGGGTGCGGACGGCGTCGGGGGCGACGGCCGTGCAGATCGCTGAGTCTGTCAATGGCCGGCGGCGGATCGTCGCCCATGTCGGGTCGGCGCATACCGAGGCCGAGCTCGGGCTACTCGTTGCGCGGGCACGGGAGCTGTTGGAGGACCCAGGGCAGGGCGAGTTCGACCTCGGCTTGGAGCCCTCGGCCCCCAGGACGAGGCTGATCGGGCGGCCGGGGGCGGCGGCGCTCTTCGACGAGCCGGGCTCGGCGGCAGGTGAGCGTGGGCCGGTCGCCCCGCCGCGGGTGGTGGGGACCTCCTCGCGGGTGCTGTATGACGCGCTGAGCGCAGTGTTCACCGATCTGGGGTTCGACGCCCTGGGTGATGCGGTGTTCCGGGATCTGGTGATCGCCCGGATCGTGGAGCCGACCTCGATCCTGGACACCGGCCGTGTGCTGAGCGACCTGGGCGTGAGGCCGGCGAGTGAGAAGACGATGCGCCGCACCCTGGCCCGGGCCGCGGCCGGCGAGGGCCCGGTGCCTACCGGGACAAGGTCGCCGAGCTGTGCTTCACCCACGCCGCGACCAGGGGTGATGTCTCGCTGTGCTTGTACGACGTGACCACGTTGTACTTCGAGGCCGAGAAGGAGGACGACCTGCGCAAGGTCGGCTACTCCAAGGAACGCCGCGTCGACCCCCAGATCGTCGTCGGTCTGCTCGTCGACCGCCACGGGTTTCCCCTCGAGATTGGCTGCTACGAGGGCAACAAGGCCGAGACATCCACGATCGTCCCGATCGTCAAGCAGTTCCAAGAACGCCACGACATCGAGGACATGGTCGTCGTGGCCGACGCCGGCATGCTCTCGGCGTCCAACCTGGCCGCGTTGGAGGAGGCCAACCTGCGCTTCATCGTCGGCTCCAGAGTGACCAAGGCGCCGCTGGACCTGGCCTCGCACTTTCGCTGGCACGGGGACGCGTTCACCGACGGGCAGGTCATCGACACCATCACTCCCCGCACCGGGCGGCGCAGCGAGAACAACGACGCGGTGCGTGCCGAGCCGGTCTGGGACCCCGCGCAGCACCCCGGGTCGTGGCGAGCGATCTGGGCGTACTCGGCCAAGCGGGCGGCGCGCGATGGCAAGACGCTGACGTTGCAGGAGAACCGCGCCCGGGCCGTCATCGCCGGTGAGAAGACCGCCCGCACGCCCAGGTTCGTCAAGACCACCGGTGACACACGCAGCCTCGACGAGGCCGCCCTGGCCCGGGCACGGCGCCTGGTCGGCCTCAAGGGCTACGTCACCAACATCCCCGCCCAGCTGATGGCGGCCGGGGAGGTCATCG
>CALGOD010000392.1 GCA_937957845.1 uncultured Nocardiopsis sp. | reverse complement strand
GCCCACCCCTCGGCTGCCGTTCGGCCCGTACACCGCTTCCTTGCGGGAAGCGGTGTACGGGCCCTTGGTTTTTCCGGTGGCTCCTCGGGCCACGCTGAACTTCACCGGTGTCGTCACACACGACGCCGCCTTCGAAAGGGGTTGTCCTCGTGGCTCGGCTGTTCGGAACAGATGGTGTACGTGGCGTCGCCGGTCGGGACCTGACCGCCGCCCTCGTGCTGGAGTTGTCCATCGCGGCGGCGCGTGTGCTGACGCGGGGAGGCGACGGGGGCCGGCCCAAGGCCGTGGTCGGACGGGACCCGCGTGCCTCGGGTGAGTTCCTGGAGGCCGCCGTGGTCGCGGGACTGGCCAGCAGCGGTGTCGACGTGGTGCGTGTGGGCGTGCTCCCCACCCCCGCGGTGGCCCATCTCACCGGCGAGATGGGCGCCGACTTCGGCGTCATGCTCTCCGCGAGCCACAATCCGGCACCGGACAACGGCATCAAGTTCTTCGCTCGGGGCGGCCAGAAGCTGGAGGACGCCCTTGAGGAGGAGATCGAGGGCCTCCTCGGGGTGCCCTCCACCCCCGCTGTGGGGGACGACGTCGGACGGGTCGTCGACTCACACGACGGCGCCGAACTCTACATCGAGCACGTGCTCGGCTCCGTGCAGCACAGCCTCAAGGGACTCAAGGTCGTGGTGGACTGCGCCAACGGCGCCTCCTCCCTGGTGGCGCCCGAGGTGCTGCGTCGTGCGGGCGCCGAGGTCATCGCGATCGGTGACCGGCCCGACGGGCACAACATCAACGAGGGTTGCGGTTCCACCCACCTGGAGACGCTCCAGGAAGCGGTGCTGCTGCACGGCGCCGACGCGGGCATCGCCAACGACGGTGACGCCGACCGCTGCCTGGCGGTGGACTCCAAGGGCCGCGTGGTGGACGGAGATCAGATCCTGGCGATCCTGGCGACCGAGGCCAAGGAGGCCGGGAAGCTGGTCCAGGACACCCTCGTGGTGACGGTCATGTCCAACCTGGGCCTGAAGCTGGCGATGGAGCGGGCGGGCATCAACGTGATGGAGACCGCGGTGGGTGACCGGTACGTGCTGGAGGAGATGAAGCGCGGCGGATTCGGCCTGGGCGGGGAACAGTCCGGACACGTGATCCTCCTGGACCACGCCACCACGGGCGACGGTGTACTGACCGGCCTGCACCTGTTGGCCGCGATGGCCCACCGCCGGCAGGGCCTGGCCGAGCTGGCCAAGGTGATGACCCGGCTGCCCCAGGTGCTCATCAACGTCAAGGACGTGGACAAGGACCGTGTGGGGGAGGCGGAGGAGCTCGCGGCGGCCGTGCGCGCGGCCGAGGAGGAACTCGGTGAGACCGGACGGGTGCTGATCCGGCCCAGCGGGACCGAGCCGAAGGTCAGGGTCATGGTCGAGGCCTCGAAGCAGGAACAGGCCACCGCGGTGGCGGAACGACTGGCCGCCGTGGTGCGGTCCGCACTGGGGTAGGGAAGCCTGAACCGTGTGTGTTCCGGCGCACACGGCTACACGTTCGACTGGTCCGCGAAGGCGGATCCCTGGGGTCGGAATGGTCACTATGGCGGACACCGGACACTCCTTGACGATCGGTGTGGACATCGGCGGGACGAAGGTGGCGGCCGGTGTGGTGACGCCCGGAGGGCGGATCCTGGCACGGTCGCGTACGCAGACCCCCGGACGCAGCAAGAGTCCGCAGGTCGTGGAGGACACGATCGTCTCGTTGGTGGAGGAGCTGCGCCGGGAGTTCCGGGTGCGCGCGGTGGGCGTGGGCGCGGCGGGGTTCGTCGACGAGCGCCGGGCGGAGGTCCTGTTCGCCCCGCACCTGTCCTGGCGTCGGGAGCCGCTGCGCGACTCCCTGTCGTTGCGTCTGGGGCTTCCCGTGGTGGTGGAGAACGACGCCAACGCCTCCGCCTGGGCCGAGGTGCGCGCCGGAGCGGGCCGTGGTGTGGACGACCTCGTGGTGGTGAACCTGGGGACGGGTATCGGCGGCGCCGTGGTGCTCGACGGGCGGCTGCGCCGGGGGCGGTACGGGCTGGCCGGTGAGTTCGGTCATATGACGGTGGTGCCGGGAGGACACCTGTGCGAGTGCGGTAACCGGGGCTGCTGGGAGCAGTACGCCAGCGGTAACGCGCTGGCCAGGGAGGCCCGTGCGCTGGTGCTCTCCGAGTCGCCGGTGGCGGGGGCGCTGCATCAGGCGGTGGGCGGTGACGCGCGACAGGTCACCGGCTCCCTGGTCAGCGAGCTGGCGCGCAAGGGCGACCGGGTGTGCGGGGAGCTCATGCGCGACGCGGGGGAGTGGCTGGGCGCGGGCCTGGCCGACCTCGCCGCGGCCTTCGATCCGGAGCTGTTCATCGTGGGCGGCGGTGTGTCGGAGGCCGGAGACCTGCTCCTGGAGCCCGCCAGGGAGATCTTCGGGCGCAACCTGACCGGTCGGGGCTATCGGCCCGAGGCCCGGGTGGTGGCGGCCGCCCTGGGCAACGATGCGGGCCTGATCGGGGCCGCGGACCTGGCCAGGGAAGCGCTGCCACGGTGGCACCAGCGCCGACGGCAACGCCGTCTGGGGGGCTTCGGCCGTGGTTAGGCGGGAGCGGACCCTCCCGCCCGTCTCCCTCCACCACCCTCAAAGGTCGCTACGCGCGGTTTCCCTGCCCGTCTCCCTCGCCGGACGGCGGACCCCGGCCCTTCATGGGTCGCGCCACACGGGCCCTTCCGAGAAGGCCTCCCATGACGGACGGGATCCCTGTTCGAGGGGTGTCCGTAATTAACAGAACCCGGTTCTAGTGTGCGGGTCGCATCCTCTGTAGAGTGCGGCCCATGGATCTCAACGGAATCTCCGCCCTCGTCTCGGGCGGCGCGAGTGGCCTGGGCGAGGCCACCGCAAGGGAGCTCGCCTCGGCGGGCGCGACCGTCGTCATCGCCGACCTCAACGCCGAACGCGGTGAGGCCGTGGCCAAGGAGATCGGAGGTGTCTTCGTCAGCACCGACGTCTCCCAGGAGGACCAGGTCAAGGCCGCGGTCCAGGCCGCCGTCGACACCGGCAGGCCTTTCCGGGTGGCCGTCTCCTGCGCCGGTATCGCCTGGGCGAACCGCACCGTCGACCGGCACGGCACCCCGCACGACCTGGACAGCTACCAGAAGGTCATCCAGGTCAACCTCATCGGCACCTTCAACGTGCTGCGCCTGGCCGCCGCCGAGATCGCCAAGACCGAGCCCCTCAACGAGGACGGCGAGCGCGGCTCCATCGTCAACACCGCCTCCCTGGCCGGCATCGAGGGGCAGATCGGTCAGATCGCCTACTCCTCCTCCAAGGGCGGCGTCATCGGTATGACCCTCCCCGCCGCCCGTGACCTCGCGGCCGTCGGCATCTCGGTCAACACCATCGCCCCCGGCATCCTGGAGACGCCCATCTACGGACAGGGCGAGGGCGCCGAGGAGTTCAAGCAGCGCCTGGCCGCCCCGATCCCCTTCCCCAAGCGTCTGGGCACCGCCGAGGAGTTCGGCAAACTGGCCCGCGCGCTGTTGGAGATCAGTTACGTCAACGGCGAGGTCGTCCGTATCGACGGCGCGCTGCGCATGCCGCCGAAGTAGGGGGGACACAGTGTCCGACGAGGTTCTCTACACGGCCGAGGACGGCGTCGCCGTCATCACCATCAATCGGCCTCAGGCCAAGAACGCGGTCAACGCCGCGGTCGCGGCACGCATCGCCGAGGCGCTGGACGACCTTGACTCGCGCAAGGATCTGACCGTCGGCATCATCACCGGAGCGGGCGGCACCTTCTGCGCCGGGATGGACCTCAAGGCCTTCATGAAGGGCGAGGTCCCGATCGTGGAGGGTCGCGGGTTCGGCGGCTTCGCCGAGCGCGGACCGAAGAAGCCCCTGATCGCCGCGGTGGAGGGCTACGCGCTGGCGGGCGGGTTCGAGGCGGTGCTGGCCTGTGACCTGGTCGTGGCGGCCGAGGACGCCAGGTTCGGCATTCCCGAGGTCAAGCGCGGCCTGGTCGCCGGGGCGGGCGGCCTGTTGCGTCTGCAGCACCGTATCCCGCGCAACATCGCCATGGAGTTCGCCCTGACGGGTGACTTCGTCGAAGCCCCGCGCATGGCCGAGCTCGGACTGGTCAACCACGTCACCGCCAGTGGGGGCGCTCTGGAGGGCGCCAAGAAGCTGGCCGCGCGGATCACCGCCAACGGTCCGTTGGCCGTGCGGGTGTCCAAGGAGGTCATGGTCGCCTCCGACGACTGGTCCAGGGACCAGATGTGGGAGAAGCAGAACGAACTGACCGGTCCGGTCTTCGTCAGCCAGGACGCGATGGAGGGCGCGGCGGCCTTCGCCGAGAAACGCGCGCCGGTGTGGAAGGGCGAGTAGCCCGATCATCGCCGCGGGCACGGCGGCGTCCCTCTTCGAGGGCCGCCGCCTTCGTGTTCCCCGGATCCGGCCAGGGCCTTCCTGTCAGCCCTTGGCCGGATCGGCCATCACGTGCGTCAGGTCCGGGGCGGCCTCGGAGGAGACCGCGGTGGACAGCAGGCTTCCCGCCGAGGAGACCAGGGTGTCCTCGTTGACGGGCGCGTGGGGGAGCGCCTCGAGCAGATACGGCTCCATGACCACCGCCAACGACTGTGAGAAGGCGTAGGAGAAGTGGTTGGTGTCGTAGTACGCCAACTGGTTGCCGATCACCCCGTGGCACACGGCCTCGTCGCAGAGGTAGTCGGTCATGTCCAGGAAGCGTGTGTTGTCAGGGACGTCTTCCTCGCTCAGGTCCTCGAGGGGCGAGCGCTCGGCCATCGAGTAGTCGCGGTCCTCCGCACAGCCCTGCGTGCCGTTACGGTCCACGCACTCGGCCACGTTGAAACCGAAACGAGGGGTGTCACGGACCGCGACCACGTCGGTGCCCAGTTCGTCCAGCTGGTGCCAGCGTTCCACGAAACCGTCCGGAACGTGCTCCTCCCCGCCGTCGCCCCTCTGGGACAGCGTGCCCAACGCGAACACGGCGTCGGGGCGCGTGCGGGCCAGCTCCTCCATCACCTGCTCGTTCCACTCGGTGCACTCGGTGTAGGGCTCACCGCGGTAGGTCTGGGGTTCGGAGCTGAACTGGCAGGCGTTCTTGGTCATCACGGTCAGCCGCCATCCGTGCCGCTCCGCCATCGTGCGCAGTGCCTGGAACCAGTGCCGAGCGTGCGAGCTGCCGGTCAGCACCACGGTGTACTCCGAGTCCGGCTCACCGAACACACAACTACGCATCTCGGTCTCGTCGATCAGCGCGTTGCACTCCCGGGTCTGGTCGACGGTGTCGCGCAGGGCCGTGGACGTGTCCGGGTAGACGGGCAA
>CALGOD010000391.1 GCA_937957845.1 uncultured Nocardiopsis sp. | reverse complement strand
GGAGAAGGCGAGGTCCCGCTCACCGCCGAGGGGGTGATGCGCCAGGCGACCTACGTCCCCGACACCAAACCCATCGACGAGCTGCTCAGAGAGATGCAGAAACAGCGCAACCACGTCGCGGTGGTCATCGACGAGTACGGGGGCACCGCGGGCCTGGTCACGCTGGAGGACATCGTGGAGGAGATCGTCGGTGAGATCACCGACGAGTACGACCACGAGATCCCCCCGGTGGACTGGCTGGACGCGGACCGGGTGCGGGTGACGGCGCGCCTGCCACTGAGCGAGCTGGCCGAGCTGTTCCCGGACCGGGACATGGACGTTCCGGACGTGGAGACGGTCAGGGGACTCGTGGCCTTCGTGCTGGGGCGAGTGCCGGTCAGCGGGGCCCAGGCCGAATACGCTGGTCTCAGGTTCACCCTTGAGGGCAAGAGCAGCCGCCGTAACCGGATGACCACCGTCCTGGTGGAGCGACTGCCCTCGGAGACCGCGGACGCGGCAGAGGACGACGACGTGAGGAGCGCTGAACAGTGACGGAGACGACGGGGCTGGGGCCGGAGGACGGCAAACTCATCACCCTCGCCAGGGCCTCCCGGGCCCGCAACGCGGCGGTGGAGGGCGCGGCCGTGCGCGACGAGACGGGGCGCACGTACGTGGCCACGACGGTGGCACTGCCCTCGCTGAGCCTGAGCGCCCTTCAGGCCGCCGTGGCCGCGGCCGTCTCCGGTGAGGCCTCCTCCCTGGAGGCCGCGGTGGTCGTGACGGAGGCCTCGGAGCTGACAGAGGACGACCGCGCGGTGGTCGAGGACCTGAAGACACGGCTGGTGGTGATCGCCGCCCCCGACGGGGTGCCCGCGAGCATCACCCGGCGCTGAGAAGGACGCATGAACGAGCTCGACCTGGAAAAGCTGCGGACACCCCTGGAGACGCCCTCCCACCCCGAGGGCTTCCGCAGCGGTTTCGCGTGTTTCGTGGGACGCCCGAACGTGGGCAAGTCCACCCTGATGAACGCGTTGGTCGGGCGGAAGGTGGCGATCACGAGCAACCGGCCGCAGACCACGCGGCGGGCGGTGCGCGGAATCGTCCACCGGCCCGACGCGCAGCTGATCATCGTGGACACGCCCGGATTGCACAAGCCGCGCACCCTACTGGGCGAGCGGCTGGACTCGCTGGTGCGGTCGACGCTGGTCGAGGTGGACGTGATCGCCTTCTGCCTGCCGGCCGACGAGCCGATCGGGCGGGGTGACACCTACATCGCCAGAGAACTGGCGGGACAGACCGACACCCCGGTGGTCGCGCTGGTCACCAAGACCGATCTGGTGAACAGGGACGAGGTGGGCCGACAGCTGATGGCGGTCGACGGGCTGGGGGATTGGGCCGACATCGTCCCGGTGTCCGCCCAGGGGGATTTCCAGCTGGAGACCGTCAGTGACGTGCTGTGCTCGCACCTGCCCGAGGGACCGCCTCTGTATCCCGAGGGCGATCTGACCGACGAGTCGGACGAGATGCTCGTGGCCGAGTTGGTGCGTGAGGCGGCACTGGAGGGTGTGCGTGAGGAACTGCCGCACTCGATCGCGGTGGTCGTGGACGAGATGTACGAACGGGAGAACACCGACCCCGGCAGGGAGTTGGTGAACATCTACGCGTCGTTGTACGTGGAACGGCCCAGCCAGAAGGCGATCGTGATCGGGACGAAGGGTTCACGTCTGCGGGACGTGGGGTCGCGGGCCCGTAAGCAGATCGAGGCCCTCCTGGGGCGGCGGGTGTTCCTGGACCTACGGGTACGTGTGGCCAAGGACTGGCAGCGTGACCCCAAGCAGCTGCGCAGACTGGGCTTCGACCAGCCCACGTAGTGGCGCCCCGTCCGCCGCGGGCACGGTGTTCCCGCGGCGGACGCAAGGACCGCCCCGGCCCTGGCCGGGGCGGCTCAGGAGTTCTGGTTGTTGAGGTCGTCCGCCAACATGACCGCGCAGCGGCGCACGATGGGAGCGGCCCGGTCCACGAAGTCCCAGCTCACACGAGCCTCGGGACCCGAGATCGACACCGCCATCGCCGAGGGCGCTCCCACCAGGGGAACGGCCACACAGCGTACGCCGATCTCCTGTTCGCCGTCGTCGATGGCGAAGCCGTTCGAGCGGATGCGCTCCAGTTCGGCCATGAACTCGTCGGGGTCGGTGATGGTGCGGTCGGTGGCCGCGGGCATACCGGTGCGTCGGACCGTCGCCAGCGCCTCCTCCTCGCCCAACTGTGAGAGCAGGGCCTTGCCCACGCCCGCCGAGTGCGGCAGTACGCGCCGTCCGACCTCGGTGAACATGCGCATGGAGTGGGGCGAGGGCACCTGCGCCACGTAGACGACCTTGTCCCCGTCCAACATCGCCAGGTTCGCGGTCTCTCCCAGCTCCTCCACGAGTTGGGCCAGGTGGGGGCGGGCCCAGGTCCCCAACATCTGTGACGCCTTGTCCCCCAGACCGATCAGACGCGGCCCCAGTGCGTAGCGGCGCGAGGGCAGTTGGCGCACGTACCCGTTGTCGACCAGGGTGCGGATGATGCGGTGGATGGTGGGCAGGGGAAGCCCCGAGGAGTCGGCCAGTTGGCTGAGCGAGGCCTCGCCGCCCGTGTCCGCCATGATCTCCAACAGGAGGAAGGCCCGTTCGAGGGATTGCACGCCACCGGAGCGTTCGCGTTTTCCCTGGGTGTCAGGGTGCGGAGAGGTCTGTGGGGCTGACAAGGATCGTGCTCCCATGCTGAGGGCCGTGGAGTTCGGGTACCCGCCTTCGCCGCTGCGAGGGTGGTCTTCCGGCGTCACTTCTTCTATAGCACGTGGAACGGTGGCGTTCTCGTGCTCTGGGAAGCTTGCCCGGTCTTCTGAACACTCTTGGGTTTCTTGTTGTTCCGGTATGCAAAAGTTAGTATCCGCAATAGGGAAACTAATGCCAGGGAGAGGAAGCACAGGTGGAAGAGGACGGGTCCGAGGAACCACATGTGAGCCCCGAGCTCGGTCTGGACGTGCTCACCGCCGGACTGAACGCGCGCCTGGCCGACGCCGACGCCCGGCTCTCCCTGGACTATCCGGGAAGCTCTGGTCGACGTCAGCCCGTGCACACGGTCTACGTTCCCGCGGACCGCGTACGGGCCGGCCTGGTTCAGGAGTGGGGACGGGCCGCCCTCGACTGTCTGGACGAGTACGCGCCCGACGCCGCCGCGTTGGCCGCCGCCACCGGGATGGCGGAGGAGGCCGTCGCCGAGGTGCTGCCCCGCCTGCGGAACAAGCTACGCCGTGAACCCGTCGAGGACCTGCGCGTGGACCTGGAGGACGGTTACGGCGACCGTGGGGACGAGCAGGAGGACCGCGATGTGGTCGCCTCCGCCCGTGCGTTGTGCGCCGACCTCGCAGCCGGACGGGGACCGACCGGCTTCGGCGTCCGGATGAAGGGCATGGAGGCGGCCGTCCGCGCACGTGGGGCCAGAAGCCTCGCCCTCTTCCTGCACACCCTCCTGGAGGAGCGCGGTTCCCTGCCCGACGGGCCGGCGATCACCCTGCCCAAGATCACCTCGGTGGAACAGGTCGAGGCCATGGTCTGGCTCGTGGAGGAGCTGGAACAGCGCCTGGACCTGCCCGAGGGACGACTGCGCTTCGAGCTGCAGATCGAGACGCCGCAGTCCATCCTGCTGCCGGACGGCACGGCGGCCGTGGCACGCATGATCCGTGCCGGACGGGGACGGGTCAGCGCCCTGCACTACGGCACCTACGACTACAGCGCGGCCTGCGGGATCACCGCCGCCCACCAGAGCATGGCCCACCCGGTCGCCGACCACGCCAAGGCCGTCATGCAGGTGGCCGCGGCCGGAACCGGGGTGTGGCTCTCCGACGGCTCCACCAACGTACTGCCCGTGGGCGGCGCCGAAGAGGTGCGCGCCGCCTGGCGCCTGCACGCCGGTCTGGTCCGACGCTCCCTGGAACGCGGCTTCTACCAGGGTTGGGACCTGCACCCGCACCAGCTTCCCACCCGCTACCTGGCCACCTACGTCTTCTACCGGGAGGCCTTCGCCCCCGCCGCCGCGCGTCTGCGCTCCTACCTCGGTGCCGTCTCCGGGGGAGTGTTGGACGAACCCGCCACCGCCCAGGCACTGGCTTCGGCGCTGGTCAGCGGGGTACGCTGCGGGGCGCTGGACGAGGCCGAGGTGGCCGAGGCCGTCGGGGCCGACAGCACGACGCTCGCCGCCCTGGCCGGCCGACGTGTCGGACAGGAGGACTGAGACCACATGGCTCTGCATGATCTCGCCGTCCGTGCCCACCGGGCCCTCACCCCACAGGGTGAGCGCCCCGTCACCATCGGGATCCTCGACGGACGCGTCATCAGCGTCCTGGCCGGGGACCGTGCCGCCATCATCGCCCGTAGGGAGACCAGCCTGGCCGAGGACGAGGTCCTTCTGCCGGGGCTGGTGGACACCCACGTGCACATCAACGAGCCGGGACGCACCCACTGGGAGGGCTTCGACACCGCCACCCGCGCCGCCGCGCTGGGCGGTGTCACCACACTGCTGGACATGCCCCTCAACAGCGTGCCGCCGACCACGACCGTCGCCGGGCTGGAGGCCAAGCGCTCGGCGGCCGAGGGCAGACTCGCCGTGGACGTGGGATTCTGGGGCGGAGCCGTTCCCGAGAACAGCCGTCCCGGCGCCGTCGGAGAGCTCGCCGCGCTCTGGGACCAGGGGGTGTACGGGTTCAAGGCGTTCCTGTCCCCGTCGGGGGTGGAGGAGTTCGGTCACCTGTCACCCGAGGAACTGCTCTCGGCGGCCGAGGCGATCGGGGAGCTCGGAGGGCGCCTGATCGTGCACGCCGAGGACCCCGACGTCCTGGACCAGGCGCCTCCCGCCGCCGGACGCGACTACGCGACCTTCCTTGCGTCGCGGCCCGACACGGCCGAACACGAGGCGATCGCCAGGGTGATCGAGGTGGCCCGGACCACCGGCACGAGGGCGCACGTGCTGCACCTGTCCAGTGCTTCGGCGCTTCCCATGATCGCCCAGGCCAAGGCGGACGACGTACCACTGACCGTGGAGACGTGTCCGCACTACCTCACGCTGGAGGCGGAGCGGGTGCCCGCGGGGGCCACCCAGTACAAGTGCTGCCCCCCCATCCGTGACTCCGCCAACCGGGACCTGCTGTGGCGCGCCCTGGAGGACGGGCTGATCGACTGCGTGGTCAGTGACCACTCTCCGAGCACACCCGACCTGAAGAAACCGGACACCGGTGACTTCGGCACCGCCTGGGGCGGGATCTCGGGGTTGCAGGTCGGCTTCTCGGCGGTGTGGACCGAGGCGCGCCGTCGGGGTCTGGGCCTG
>CALGOD010000390.1 GCA_937957845.1 uncultured Nocardiopsis sp. | reverse complement strand
GAAGGGTATGAGGAAGCTGGTGCGCACCGTACGGGCCTGGGCCACCACCTCCCGTTCGGTGCGTGGAGTCTTCCCGCCCACACCGGGTCTGTTCGACCTGGTGGTGGTCGACGAGGCGAGTCAGTGCACCGTCGCGGACCTGCTTCCGCTGCTGTACCGGGCCAAGAGAGCGCTGGTGATCGGGGACCCGCACCAGTTGCAACCGGTCAACACGCTCACCGACCAAGACGACCGCAGAATCCAAGCGGTCCACGGACTCCGCGCGGACGAACTCGACGACCGCTCACTCACTTACACCGGTTCGTCCGCCTACCACGCCGCGGCCTCCGCGCTCGCGGCGGGCGGAGGCGAGGTGCTCTGGCTGGACGAGCACTACCGGTGCCATCCCGACATCGTCGACTCCGTCAACCGGCGTTTCTACGGTGACCGGCTGGCGGTGCGCACCGACACCGCGAGTCTCACCTCACCGGAGGACCCTGCGGCCCGGTGGATCGACGTGCGGGGACGCTGCGAACGTCCGGGCGGTCGTTCCTGTCGTAACTCGGAGGAGGCCGAGGCGGTGGTGGACCTGCTTCGAGAGCTGTGGACGAGCCTGCCCAAGGAGGCGACCATCGGCGTGGTCTCGCCCTTCACCGCCCAGGTACGCGAGATCGAGGGCAGGCTGGGCCGGGACGCGCTTCGTCGGATCAGGGTGGGGACGGCGCATACCTTCCAGGGCGGCGAACGCGACGTGGTGGTCGTCTCCCCGGCCGCGGCCACCGGTGTGCACCGCTCCAGCGGTCAGTGGGCGTTGCGGCAGCAGAACCTGTGGAACGTCGCCGTCACCCGCGCTCGCTCCCGCCTGTACGTCGTGGGCGACCGAGCGTACTGGGCCGAGCAGGGAGGGTTGCTCTCCGACTTCGCCAGTGGCTCGGTCAAGGCCACGGACAAGACGTCCAGCGACGCCAGGAGCCGACTGTTCGAGGCGCTCATCGCACAAGGGGTCGAGCCCAAGGTGCGTCACAGCATCGAGGGATACACATCCGATCTTCTGGTGAGTGGAGCCACCGGTGAGACGGCGGTGATCGTCGACCGTGCCGGTGTCGGAACCAGCGTGTCCCTGGCTCCTGGCAGGACACTGCAGCGGACCCTGGACCACGCGACCCTGTTCGGCAAGGTTTCGGGTCTGCGCACGGTACGGGTTCCCGCCTGGCGTTGCCTGACCGAACCCGAGGCGGTGGCCGATGAGATCGTGAAGGGGCGGACGGGACGCTCCGAGTAGGGCCATGGGCGATGGTCGGGTGCGTCCTTACCTGACACCATCCCTCTTGGGCCCACGGAAATGGACGAAAACGGCCCTGAGCGGGGGTAGCACGCCCCGCCGCCGCGCCCCGAACCTCGCCCCGCCCCGCTCACCCCGCCCGTCGAAGCCTGTCCGCGTCGCCGTCCCCGTCTTCGGGGCG
>CALGOD010000389.1 GCA_937957845.1 uncultured Nocardiopsis sp. | reverse complement strand
CTGCTCGACGCGGCCCTGGCCAAGCTCGGCCTGGAGGGCCAGTGGGAGCCCACCGCCTTCGACTCCATCATCATCGGTGTGAACACGGGCACATACGACCTCGGCTCCTCCTCCTTCACCATCACCGAGGAGCGCCTGGAGCAGGTCAACATGGTCAGCTACTTCTCCTCGGGCACCCAGTGGTTCGCCCAGGCGGGCAACCCCGCGGAGGTGGACCCCGACAACGCCTGCGGCATGCGCGTCGCGGTGCAGTCCGACACCACCCACGACACCGACATCGAGGCCCGCAGCGAGGCCTGTGTCGAGGCCGGTGAGGACCCGATCACCATCCAGAAGTTCGAGAACCAGCCGCTGGCCACCGAGACCGTCGTCTCCGGGGTCAACGACGCCTCCCTGGCCGACATGCCCACCTCCGCCTACGCGCTGGAGCAGACCGGTGAGGGGGTGCTGGAGTTCATCGGCGAGCAGTACGACGCCGCCCCCTACGGCATCCTCACCCATAAGGAGGACGAGGAGCTGGCCGAGGCCATCGCCGCCGCCTTCAACGCCCTCATCGAGGACGGCACCTACGAGGAGATCCTGCAGGAGTGGGGCGTGGACGCCGGCGGCCTGGAGAGCTCCGAGGTCAACCCCTCCACCTCGGAGTAGCGCCGAACACCACGCCACCCACCGAGCGAAAGACTGATCCGTGTCCTCACAGACCGAACCGGTGAACGGTCCGGGCTCGCCGGAGCCGGCCCCTCAGGGGGGCCGGCCGGCCGAACCCGTCACCGCCGTCCCCGTGCGCTACCCCGAAAGATGGGTCGCGGCGGGGTTCGTCCTGGTACTCGCCGCCATGTTCGTGCACATGCTGTTCACGAACGAGGCGTTCAACTGGCCGTTCATGTTCGACCACATGTTCTCGGAACCGGTCGTACGCGGTGTATGGATCACCCTCAGCGCCACCGTGCTGTCGATGGTCATCGGCGTCATCCTGGGCATCCTCCTCGCGGTGATGCGCCTGTCCGGCAACCCCGTCCTGGTGACCGTCTCCTGGTTGTACACCTGGTTCTTCCGCGGTGTGCCCCGTCTGGTGCTGGCGGTGCTCTTCGGCAACCTCGCCATCCTGTACACCACGATCGAGATCGGCCTCCCGTTCGACAACTACTGGATGCCGTGGTTGGGGCTGGACGGCGACGCCCGCTTCTTCGAGATCGACGCCCGCACCATGTTGAGCGGCTACACGGCGGGACTGCTCGCCCTGTCGCTGTCCGAGGGCGCCTACATGGCGGAGATCATCCGCGCGGGGCTGCAGTCGGTGAACAAGGGCCAGACCGAGGCCGCACAGGCCCTCGGCATGAGCCGCGGCAGAACGTTGCGCCGGATCACCCTGCCCCAGGCGATGCGCGTCGTCATCCCGCCCACGGGCAACGAGACCATCGCCATGCTCAAGGACACCGCGCTGCTGGCGTACGTGCCGGTGACCATCGAGCTGTTCTACCAGCTCCAGGCCATCGGAGCCCGGACCTACCAGATCTTCCCGATGCTGGTCGCGGCGTGTCTGTGGTACCTGGCCATCACCAGCGTGCTGATGGTCGGCCAGTACTTCATCGAGCGCCGGTTCAACCCGGGCCAGTACGGCAGTATCCGCGACCGCATCGTCGGAGGGGCGCACAGATGAGTGAGCGAGCCCGGGAGGCGGGCGTGACCCTGACCGCCGAGGGCACCGAGCTTCCCGCGAACGCGCTGGTCGTGGCCGAGAACGTGCACAAGAACTTCGGCCGCCTGGAGGTCCTCAAGGGCATCGACCTCCAGGTCCGACGTGGCGAGGTCATGTGCATCATCGGCCCGTCCGGCTCGGGAAAATCCACGTTCCTGCGCTGCATCAACCATCTGGAGAAGCTCACGGCCGGCCGTCTGTGGGTCAACGGCGAGCTGATGGGATACCGGCAGAAGCGCGGTCGGCTGTACGAACTGCGCGACAACGAGATCGCCCTCCAGCGCAGCGACATCGGCATGGTCTTCCAACGGTTCAACCTGTTCCCGCACCTGAGCGCGCTCGGCAACATCATCGAGGCGCCCATGCAGGTCAAGCGCGAGTCCAGGAGCGAGGCCGTCGCCAAGGCCCGGGAACTGCTGGAGAGGGTCGGACTGCCGGACAAGGCGGACGCCTACCCCGACCAGCTCTCCGGCGGACAGCAACAGCGTGTGGCGATCGCCCGCGCGCTGGCCATGGAGCCTTCGCTGATGCTGTTCGACGAGCCCACCAGCGCCTTGGACCCGGAGCTGGTGGGAGAGGTCCTGGACGTCATGCGCGACCTGGCCGAAGGCGGGATGACGATGGTGGTCGTCACCCATGAGATGGGGTTCGCCCGCGAGGTCGGAGACTCCCTCGTCTTCATGGACGACGGCGTGGTGGTGGAGTCGGGGTCGCCCTCGGAGGTGCTCTCCGACCCGCGCCACGAACGTACCCAGGCATTCCTGTCCAAGGTGCTCTGAAGTTCCCCGGCCGGATCCGGCCCATGTCCGGAGCCGGCCGGGAAACACCGGCCCCGCCTCTTGACCACACGGCGGCCTACCCCGAGAGTCGTGGGATAGGAACCCGGGCAGGGGAGAGAGATGGACACGCGCACGAAGCACACACGCAGGCGCTGGGACCGTCTGACCTCCCATACGGAGCACAACGGGCGTCTCCAGAGTCCGGCCATGCTCCGCACCCGCGAGATCCTGTGCGCAGGGGCTCGCGGCAACACCCTGGAGGTGGCGGTGGGCGCGGGCCGGAACCTGCCCTACTATCCGCCGCAGATCCGCCTCACCGCCATCGACCCCGATCCGGAGATGCTCGACCGCGCACGTGAACGGGCCGAGGAGCTCGGGATGGTCGCCCGGTTCGCCGAGAGCGACACGCAGGAACTGAAATTCGCCGATCAGACCTTCGACACGGTGCTGTGCACGCTCGCCATGTGCGCGGTCCCCGACCAGAGGCGGGCCCTGTCGGAGATCCACCGGGTGCTGGTACCGGGCGGACGGCTGCTGATGGTCGACCACATCGAGTACGCCCTCTTCCCGGGACGGCATGTGGAGCGCCTCCGGGAGAATCCACGCCGCCTGCCCAGGGAGGTGGCGGTCGAGGTCGGGTTCGAGGTGGGCCACCACGATCGTCTGTTCCTCGGACTGGTCGAGCGGGTGGTCGCCCACCGCCCCTGACGGTCGCGGTGTCGGAAGCACCCCCCGACCGGCGCATACCCTGGAAGGTACCGTGTCCCCGCTCGGTATCGAGGTGTTCCGATGATCCGTCCTGCCCGCCCCGACGATGTACCGGCCGTCCACGCGATGATCCGCGAACTCGCCGAGTACGAGAAGGAACCGGAGGCGGTCGAGGCGACCGAGCAGGACCTGCACACGGCCCTGTTCGGTGAGGGGGCCACCGTGTTCGCGCATGTGGCCGAGGACGACGAGGCCGTCGTCGGGTTCGCGCTGTGGTTTCGCAACTACTCCACCTGGACCGGCCGGCACGGTGTCTACCTGGAGGACCTGTACGTGCGCCCCGAGGCCCGGGGATCGGGGTACGGGCTGGCGCTGCTGCGCACTCTGGCACGCATCTGCGTCGAGAACGGGTACAGGCGCATGGAGTGGTCGGTGCTGGACTGGAACGAACCCTCGATCCGCTTCTACGAGACCCTGGGTTCACGCCCCATGGACGGGTGGACGGTCCGTCGCCTGGACGGTGACGCACTGATCGCTTTGGGGTCCGCACATGGTTGATCCAGGCCAACCGTCTTACTTTCTCCCCGATCATGTGAACACGAGCTTCTCTTCCTGCCTCAGTGGCACCGTGAAAAGAGATACATTGCTTCAAGCGGCAACCCCGCCCCCCGAAGGAGGGACGTGACCGAAGAAACCGCTGTGCCCACGGCCGACGCCATCGGCGTTCGGGACGCTGTCACCGTCAACATGCCCGCGGACAGCGCCTACCTGTCCGTGCTGCGGACGGCGACGGCGGGCCTGGCCGCGCGGCTCGACTTCACCCTCGACGAGATCGAGGACCTGAGGATCGGTGTCGACGAGGCCTGTGCGATGCTCCTCGCCCAAGCGCTGCCCGGCACGGAACTGACCACGGAGTTCGAACTCACCCCCGAGGGCATGCGCATCTCCGTCTCGGTGCTCACCGCCGACGGACGCCTCCCCGCCCGTGACACCTTCGCCTGGACGGTGCTCTCCGCCCTGGCCGGAGAGGTCGACGCGGGGGTGGGCCCCGATGATCGTGTCCACATCGTCCTGTACAAACGCCGCGGCACCCTGGAGTCGGCGTGAGCGAAAGGGGGCCCGCTCTGACAGCGAAGACCGAGCACGCGGTGCCCGACCGTGCGCGCGCCCGGGAATTGTTCGAGCGCCTCGGCGAACTCGAGGCCGATTCCGAGGAACGCCGTCGGATCCGCGACGAACTCGTGGAACTCCACCTGCCCTTGGTGGAGTACCTCGCACGCCGGTTCCGTAACCGCGGTGAGTGGCTGGACGACCTCACCCAGGTGGCCACCATCGGGCTGATCAAGTCCATCGACCGGTTCGATCTCGAACGCGGGGTGGAGTTCTCCACCTACGCCACCCCGACCATCGTCGGGGAGATCAAGCGGCACTTCCGCGACAAGGGCTGGGCGGTGAGGGTTCCCCGCCGCCTCCAGGAGCTGAAGCTCTCGCTGACCATGGCGGTGAGCGACCTGTCGCAGCGGGGGGGCCGCTCTCCGACCGTCGCCGAGCGCGCCGCGCACCTCCAGATGTCCGAGGAAGAGGTGTTGGAGGGCCTGGAGTCGGCCAACGCCTACTCGACGGTGTCGCTGGACGCGCCCGACAGCGGTGACGAGGACGCCCCCGCGGTGGCCGACTCCCTGGGGATCGTCGACGAGTCTTTGGAGGGCGTGGAGTACCGGGAGTCCCTCAAACCGCTTCTGGAACAGC
The DNA here is from genome assembly GCA_937957845.1 of uncultured Nocardiopsis sp. Taxonomy (GTDB): domain Bacteria; phylum Actinomycetota; class Actinomycetes; order Streptosporangiales; family Streptosporangiaceae; genus Nocardiopsis. The sequence goes on along the minus strand of CALGOD010000389.1, from coordinate 3,000 downwards.
TCCCTCCTCGGGAGAAGCGCATCCTGTTGCTCCGATTCTTCGGCAACATGACGCAGTCGCAGATCGCCCAGGAGCTGGGCATCTCACAGATGCACGTCTCCCGTCTGCTGGCCCGCACCCTGGCGCAGCTGCGTCAAGCGCTGACCACGGACGACTGACCGATCGCCGCGGGCGATCGCGGCGCTGTTCTCACCGCTCGTCGGGGAAGAGCGCCGCGGTCGTCGGCGGTGAGAGGACCGCCGCGGACGCGCACACCGCCACGCCCAGGAGCACCGCTCCGTACACGTACTGCTCGCTGGTGAACATGTAGTAGGAGATCACCGCGAGGAAGAGCTGGGTGACGAACACGGGTGTTCGGGCCCAGTCCTTGAGCTGCCAGAGCCCGCGTGCGACGAACACCAGCAGCGCACCCACGCCCAGACCCAGTGCGGTCAGGGGGATGGCGCTGGTGAGGTCCGAGGCCCGGCCGGTGACGGCGTTGAAGAAGCTGTAGGCTCCGCCGATCGCCGCGCCCAGTCCGATGAGGGCTTCCAGCCCGGCGGCGATGACGATGGTGACAGGACGAGAAGACACCTGATGAGCCTATACGCGACCCGATCGGCCCTTCGACCACCCCGTCGGGTGGGGACGGATCCGCGTCATCCGCCGAACACACCCTAGACTGGCCCGGTGCGCGCCCTTTTCATCGTGAACCCCCAGGCGACCACGACCACCTCGCGCACACGCGAGGTGATCCTGGGTGCCCTGGCCTCCGAGCTGGACGTCACCGTCTCCGAGACCGAGTACCGCGACCACGCGGGCGAGCTGGCCCGCGAGGCGGCCGGACACGGATACGACCTCGTCGTGAGCCTCGGAGGAGACGGCACCGTCAACGAGGTGGTCAACGGTCTCCTGGCCACTCCGGACGGGCTCGTACGCCCCCGTTACGCCGTGATCCCCGGTGGCAGCGCCAATGTCTTCATCCGCGCACTCGGCGTGCCCGGCGACCCGGTGGAGGCCACCGGTGTCGTCCTGGAGGCGATCCGGGAGGGCCGGGAGCGCGAGATCAACCTCGGACGGGTCGTCAGTGACCAGGACGACCGGTACTTCACCTTCTGCGCCGGCTTCGGTTGGGACGCCGACGTGGTCCAACAGGTGGAGTACGAGCGCGCGAACGGCCGTAAAGCCACGCCCGCCCTGTATGCGGAAGTGGCGGTAAAGCTGTTCTTCCGCGGCGATATCCAGGATCCGTCACTAAGCGTGGTCGGTCGGGGAAGATCCCTTGCAGGATCATATTTCGCACTGGTGACGAACACCACTCCCTGGACCTACGCCGGCGCACTGCCGCTTCAGCCGACCCCCGCCTCCCGTTTCGAACTGGGCTTGGACGCTTTCGCGCTGACCCACTCCTCACATGCGCTCACGGGGTGGATCCTTTCTCAGATGTTCTTTCCCAAAGGCCTGCCCCCACGTGGGGACGGCTACGTGACCTGGCATGACCAGGACTGTCTTCGGATCACGTCGTCCCACCCCAGGGCGTTCCAAATCGACGGTGAATACCTGGGAGAGCGCGAACAGGTCAACTTCTACTCTGTACCGAAGGCATTACGAATCATCTGTTAATTGCGCTGAAAGCGACTATTCACGGCTACTGTGACGCACCCGACACGCCGAACAGGACCTTTGACCTCGGGAAGTCTTGCATGGGCGGTTCGATCCTGTCACGCTCAAGATATCGCCGCGTGTTACGAGCGAGTTAATCGGGGCGCGTCCCACGGCCGTGGGATGCGGGTCGGACCATTTCGATCCGCACGCTCCGAGGCCCTTATCGGGCGACCTGTACACGATCCTGACACGCGCATGATCGTGAAAAGCTTCACAAGCCCCGATCGCCTCACTGTGAGGAGTGGACCGCATGGACTGGCGCCATGATGCAGCCTGCCGTGACGAAGACCCCGAACTCTTCTTTCCCATCGGCAACTTCGGCCCCGCACTGATCCAGATCGAGGAGGCGAAGGCCGTGTGCCAACGCTGCCCGGTCAGTTCCGCCTGTCTGCGATGGGCCCTGGAGAACGGCCAGGACGGCGGTGTCTGGGGCGGCACCAGCGAGGACGAGCGCCGCGTGCTCCGGAAGCGTCGCGGCAGCGCCCACCGCACCATGGTCCGCAGCTGACCGGATCCGGTCTCCCGCCTCCCCCGAGCGGCGCCCCTCCCCGCCTCGGACCGGTCGGCAGGACCGGCCGTCCGACCGCGACCTCCGTGGGACGCCCCATGACACGCCTGGGCGACCGTCGGCCCCCTCCGGATGTTTCCTGCTCCCAGCGCACATGTGGACGTCCACATGTGCGCTGGGAGCAGGCAGCACGGTGAGCCGGGCCGAGCCGGTGGGCCCTCGCGGTCACCGGGTCAGGGCAGCGATCCCTCCTCTCGCTCCAACGGCAGTCTGATCGCCACCTCGGTCCCGCCGCTCTCCTTGGGCTTGATCGCCAGGGTTCCCCCCAACTCGCCCACGATGAGGGTCCGCACGATCTGCAGCCCCAGACTCGTGGTCCCCTCCAGGTCGAAGTCCTCCGGTAGTCCTCCACCGTCGTCGGAGACCGCCAGCTCCAGACTTCCCGTGCCCCGATGCCCCGGTTCCGCGTCGAACCGGCGCACCCGCACCTCGATGCGTCCGGGCCCCTGCCCCAGACCGTGTTCCACCGCGTTCTGCACCAGTTCGGCCAGGACCATCGACAGTGGTGTGGCCACCAGCGCGTTCAACAGACCGAATCCGCCGATGCGCCGCGGCACCACGACCTTGCCGGTGGAGGAGACCTCCGCCGCCATCTGGATCACCCGGTCGGCGATGTCGTCGAAGTCCACCGCCTCGTCGGGAGTGTGGGAGAGCATCTCGTGCACGATCGCGATCGACCCCACCCGGCCCACCGCCTCGTCGATGGACCCTCTCGCCCCGGGCCCGTCCAGGCGTCGTGACTGTAGCCGCAACCGCGCCGCCACCGCCTGCAGGTGGTTCTTAGCCCG
>CALGOD010000388.1 GCA_937957845.1 uncultured Nocardiopsis sp. | reverse complement strand
TGGATCTGCAACAACGCCTCCCGACCCCCCTGAGCGGAGGCCCGGTCCTGGAGATCGACACCACCGTGGCCGGGCACTCCAGTCCAGGACATCCGTACCGGACGAGCCGAGATGTCCCTGGGGACCGGGCCTTTCCGGGGACGTCACCACATGGCCAGTACCCGGCTGGGGCCGCCGGAGGCGTCCAGCCCCGGCATGACGCCGACAGTGAGCAGCGCCCCGCTCGGCGGCAACTGCTCCAGACCAGTCAGGGCCTCCAACCCCCATCGGTCGGCGCGCCCCAACGTCTCGTGCGCGGGGAACTCGGTGGAGTTTCCCGGGTCGGTGCTCAGAGTGTCGACCCCGACCCCGACCACACCGCGCCGACCGACCAGGAACTCGCAGGCCTCCGGACCGAACCCGGGGAAATGCCAGGTACCGTCCTCCGACACCCCGCGCACCACCTCGTCCCCCTCGGTCCAGCGGGAGCTCCACCCCGAGTACATCAGCACGGCGGCGCCCTCGGGGATCGGGCCGTGCAGCCGCTCGAAGGCCAGGACGTCGTCCACCGTCACCGTGGTGTCGGGGTCCTCGGCGGCGCGGGCGCTGATGTCGATCACCGCGGCGGGGGCCACCAGCTCGTGCGGTGCGATGTCCGGGACCAGGCGCCCGCCACCGATCACGTGCCCTGGCGCGTCCAGGTGCGTCCCCGAGTGCTCGCTGAACGTCCAGTTCTGGAGGTAGAAGCCGAACTCCCCCTCAGGTACGGGATCGCCGACGGTCTCCCGCCGGGGCTTCTCCTCGCCCCAGGAGGGCATGGTGGGGGACAGTACATGGCTGAGGTCGGCCACCCTGCGAAACCCCTTCGGCCAGGCAAGGGGCTCGGGCGGAGCAGCGGGTGGTCCGGCGGGGGCCGACGTGGTACGGCCGGTTCGAGAACGGACGGTCTCACCGGTTCCGTGCAGGCACATGGGTCCTTCTCTCCTTCGAGGGGCTCCTCCACCGCAAGGGCCGCGGTGTGGGGCGGGAGGTGTCCGCGCGCCTCCTGGTACGGGAAGGGCGGGACCCCGGCGGTGCCCCGTCGATCCACCGCCAGGGGCAATCTGCCACCCCGGGCCGGGAGGCACAAGGCGGCGAATGGGGTGTCGGCGGACGAGGCGCGGGCCGCGCCGTGGGACGGTACCGGCGCCGGACACACCGAACGCCCGGTCGGAGGCCGTCCTCCCGGGCGTGTACCTGTCCGGAGCCGCTGTGCGGCCGGGTTACTTCTGGTTCTCCTCCAACCGGAGGGCGACACCGAGCGCGAAGAACGTCGGTGCCCACTCCCCGATGAAGATCCCCCATCGGTCGGCGCGGTCCAGCCCGGCCTCCTCCGCCTTCTTGGAGGCGAACCAGCTCGCGAAGGCGAGCCCGATCGAGACGAATCCGGCGCCGTAGGCCATCTCGGAGGTGACGCCCATCTCGGACAGTTTGGCGATCATGCTGCTCCCTGCGATCGTCGGCTGAGCTTCTCTACGCCCACTGCCCGACGCCGCTCGCGGACAAGCTCTAGTGCAGGTCAAGGATGTTCCAGACACAGTTGGGACGGGGTTGTGCGCTCTTTCCCGAGGGTGGGGGACCTTTGAAAACCTCCGGAAGTGAGGTTAGACTAACCTTCGTTTTCCGGGCTTCTCCCGCTATGTCATCCGTGTTTCCCCTTGGGCTCTTCGACCCGTGCGCGGAAACGCCCCCCGGGCGGCGTGGCCCCTTTTCCGTGA
>CALGOD010000387.1 GCA_937957845.1 uncultured Nocardiopsis sp. | reverse complement strand
ACATCACCGCCACCGCGGCCGACCGCCAGGCCGTCGCCCGCCTCTACACCACCCCACCCGACACCTACTGGACCGGCCAAGACCTGATCCCCGCCCACCAGCTCGCCCACGGCGGCCACTGAAGACCCCGGCCCGCAGCGCCAATCCGCCAAGACGCCGCTGCGGGCCGGTCCCATCCGCAACCACCAGATCACGGAGGAGTTCCAGTATGCGCCACCTGATCCGCGCCCTGCTCGCCCCGCTGGGCAACCGCTACCGCTGCCCCGGCTGCGGTGGCTGGTACGACCCGTCCGACCCCGCCGACTGGGCCAACCACCAGCACTGACCCCCACAATGCCGCCCCCGGCCACCAGGCCGAGGGCGGCTTTTCTATTTCCCGTGTTGTCCGTGCTATCCGTGGCTCACGGGTTAACCGTGCTTCCCGTTCTGTACATGTATCCCGTGCTTCACGTGTGGGTCGTGGAGCCCGTGGAGACAGGAGCACACGGGATCGCTACGGTCGTGGTCATGACGAGCTCCGATGAAGGGAGAACGATGACCTCGACTGCTCAAGCGTCAGAGAAGACGCTGGTGCGTCCTGGCGAGACCGTGGCGGTGTGCAACCAGAAGGGTGGGCAGGGCAAGACCACCACGGCTGTGAGTCTGGCTGCCGAGCTGGCCGGTCGTGGAGCGCGGGTGCGTTTGATCGACGCCGACGCCCAGGACGGATCGGCGACCATGTGGCTGCCACCCCAGTGGGACGACGTCGCCCGCGAGGAGCAGTACGACCTCGTGCATGCGTTGACCGGTGAGGTCGACCTGGACGCGGCCACTTGGCCCACCACCGTGTCCGGGCTCGACATCGTGCCCTCCTACACCTCGCTGAAGCGGTTCGAGCGCGAGCAGACGCCCGGCCGCGACATCGCCCTGCAGGCCGCCATCGCCGAGGCCGCCGACTACGACGTCACGCTCATCGACTGCCCGCCCAACCTCGACCAGATCACGGTGACCGCGCTGGTGGCCGCCTCCGCCGTGGTGATCCCGGTCAAGGCCGGTGGCCTGGACCTGGAAGGCATCCGTGAACTCAACAAAACGCTGGGCCTGGTGCGCTCCCGGCTGCGCGCCGACCAGCGCACGGCCGCGGTGGTGGTCACCCAGAAACTGAATTCGGCGCTGACCGAGCAGGTGATCGAGCTGCTGGCCACCGACTATCCCGACGCTGTCCACGCCGTCATCCGCCACACCGTGCGGGTCGCCGAGGCTCCGCTGGCCCACCAGCCGCTCACCGTGTACGCGCCCGAGGCCACCGCGACCGCCGACTATGCGGCCATGGCCGCCACCGTGTTCGCCCCTGTGCTGGACACCCTCGTGGAGGGCGCCCGATGAGCGCCGCACGCCGCACCATCCCTGGACTGCGCTCCACCCAGGAAGCCCCCGAGTCCGGTCTGCTGGACGACCTGACCACCGACCGCCGTACCCGCGGCACCGCCCCGGAGCCGACCAAGAAGGCCAAGCCGCCGAAGCCGGCTCAGCAGGGCAAGACCGTGCGCATGACCCTGGACCTGAGCGCCGACGAGCGCCAGCGCCTGGCCCTGTGGGCCACCCGCGCCGGCCTCGACATCGGACGCCCCCGCCTGGGCTCCACCGCGGTACTGCGCGCCGTCATCGAGGCACTCACCGACCCCGAACGTGCCCGCGACGACGTCTCCGCCGCCCTCATCGACGTGCTACGCGACCGCGAAGAACGTGGATTGAACTGGGGCAACTAGCGATTTCCCGTGTGGCCCGTGCGCCCAGTGCGCCACTGGAGGCACGGACCACACGGGCTTCGTGTGCGACACGGACAGGAATGCGCGGGCTGTGCAGGGGGCATCCTCACGGAGGTCCAACCCCCTTGTGGAAGGTGACAGATGAGCGTCCTGCGCCGGATCGCCCGCTTCCTTCTCCGCCTCGACCGCGCTCTCCCCAACGAGTTCCGCGCCGACCCCGAACGCGACGCCAACCGGCTACGCGCGATCGTGGACCGCGAGCGCCACAGCGGCCACCTGGCTTTGCACACCGACCGGTTGTGGGAGGAGATGAGCGACGGCCTGTGGGCCGACCAGCATCGCCCCATCGGGGACGACACCGACGGAATCGCGGAACGGGAGTGGATCTATGCGCGCCTGCAGGAGTTGGTCGAGCAGGGCCGCCTCATCGAGGACCCCGAACACGGCGGGGCCTACGGGCAGTTCTGGCACACCAGCACCCCCGTGGCCCGCATGATCAACGCCTCCACCGAGTTCCGGGTCGCCATGGAACTGACCCAACTCCAGCTCTACTACGAGGGCCACCAGGAACTCCTCGACGTCCTCAAAGAAGCCGAGAAAGTGATGAACCGGGTCAAGGGAGCGGCCATCGCCTACAGCCAGGCCCATGACGTCTACCACTCCGGAGACACCAGCACACACTTCTTCCACCTAGGCCTCCGCAACACCCCCCACTGCATCTGCGGATGGACCGGAACCCCCCACGACGAGGACGAAGAAGACGAAGCCCTCGCGCAGTGGCGCCGCCACGTCCCCACCACACGACACTGACGCTTAATTTTCCGTGTGGCCCGTGTAGCACAGAAGGCACGGATCACACGGGAGTTTCTTTCATCCTGCAGGTCTGGGAAGACGCCCACTGGTGTATCGCTGTGGCCAGCCAGGCCGCCACCGCGCCCGCATCCCGC
>CALGOD010000386.1 GCA_937957845.1 uncultured Nocardiopsis sp. | reverse complement strand
GCGCCCTCGGGTGCGGTGACGGAAGCCAGTGTCCTCCCCCTTCGCACAAGGCCGTCAAGGCCGTGCGCTCTCCCCGAATCACCGATCTTTGACGTGAGGCGAGGGGGAGCGTGCTCCGGATCCCTCCCTCCCGGTACGACCGCGCCGATCACGGTGGGGAAGCCGCTCCCCATGCCTGCGCGCCCTCGGTGACGACGGTCGGGCCCCTTCCGAAGAGAGGCCCCCGACCTCGGCGGCACCGCCGTTTTCCCTCTCCACGTCGAATTCCGCCTGCCCCCACATTCCCCTTCTCGAAACTTTCGGTGACACCACTCACGATCAGCCATGGTGAGAGGCACTCTTGACGGATCTCTCCCGGCGACCTAGCGTCTTTCTTCCGAAAGCTTCCGTTCTTTTTCGATAACTTTCGGTTCCCCCCAGCGAAAGAACGATCAAGCAATGACAAGCACCCCCCGGGCGCGCGTGATCGGCGCTGCCTTCCTGACCCTGATCGTGCTCCTGGCCACGGCCTGTGCGACGGCCTCCTCCGATGACGGGGCCGACGGCCTCCGGGTGTGGGCCTTGGAGGACGGCGCGGTGAACACCGTCCTGGAAGAGAGCATCGAGTCCTACAACGCCTCCCACGAGGTCCCCGCCGAGCTCGTCACCTACGTCAACGACTCCTACAAGGAGACGCTCCAGTTCGCGCTCAGCTCGCCCAGCGGCCCCGACGTGTTCTTCAACTGGGGCGGTGGCAACCTCGCCGAGTACGCGCGGGAGGGGTGGGCCGTCAACCTGTCCGAGACCCTGGAGACCCGACCGGAGTTCCGTGACGCCTTCCTGACCACCGTGCTCGACGTCGCCAAGATCGACGAGTCCTACTACGGCGTGCCGATGCTCGGCGTCCAACCCGTCGTCCTCTACTACAACAAGGCGGTCTTCGCGGAGGCCGGTCTCGAACCACCCCGCACCTACGACGAACTGTTGGAGGCCGTCGACGTCTTCCAAGCCCGGGGGATCACACCCGTCACCCTGCCCGGCGCCCAGGGGTGGACCCAGCTGATGTGGTTGTCCTACCTCGTGGAGCGGCTGGCGGGCCCGGAGGCGTTCCAGGCCGTCATCGACGGCGAGGACGGCGCCTGGCGCTCCCCCGCGATGCTCCAGGCCATGCGGATGTGCCAGGACCTGGTCGAACGTGGCGCCTTCGGCGACGACTTCGCTTCCCTCGACTACGACAACGGCAGTGCTTCGGCCATGCTCGCCCACCGCGAGTCCGCCATGTTCCTCATGGGCAGTTGGGACGTCTCCCGGCACAAGCAGGACAATCCCGACTTTCTGGCCAGTGGCGACCTCGGGTACACCGCCTTCCCCGTCGTGGAGGGAGGGGAGGGGGAGCCCGGCGCGGTCGTCGGCAACCCCAGTAACTACTTCTCCGTGAACGCGAGCAGTCCCCGCGCCGACGCCGCGATCGACTTCCTCATGGAGACCGTCACCTCCGACGAGTACGTGGACGGGCTCATCGCCGCCGGGCAGGTGCCCGCGATCCGGGGCATCGAGGACCGGCTCCAGGAGAGCGAGCACGCCGATTTCGCCGTCTTCACCCACGAGATGGTCTCCGAGGCGCCGAGCTTCACCCAGTCGTGGGACCAGGCCATACCCTCCACCTCCGCACAGGTCCTGCTGACCAACCTGCAGCTGCTCTTCCTCGGCGAGATCACTCCCGAGGACTTCGCCCACGACATGGAGAGCTTCCTGTGACCGCCCTCCCGGTGACGCGGACACCGGGGAGGGCTCCGGTCCGGCGAGGGGGCCCGGGCTCTCCATGGATCCGCAGGTCGTGGAGTGGTCGGTCCGTGGGAGGTCCTGACGCCGCCGCGGGCCGATCCGGGTGGAAAAGGCCGTGTCCCCGGCCTGGGAACGAGGAACCGGGCCGGGGACACGGGGCACCTGTCAGCGGATGTTGACGTCCACGCAGGCGTAGAAGGCGTTGGTGGTGTCGGCGACGTTCCACCGGGCCAGGATCTTGTGGTGGCCCCTGTAGCCGGAGAGGTCGACCGTGTGCTGGAAGGTCGACGGCGGCTGTGCGCCGTGGTCCTCGAAGTTGGCGATGCGGTGGCCGCCGATGAAGTACTCCCAGTTGGCGGTCGAGTGCCTGGCGGTGATGGTCCAGGTGAAGGTCAGCGAGGTGCCGACGTCGGTCACCTGCCAGCCGTAGTTGTCGTCGTCGAGCTCGGAGAACCGGCCGTTGCCCCCGGAGCAGCTCATCAGACCCTTGGGACCCTCGACGCTCTGCGGCTCCCACCGGATACCGCCGCACTCGACGATGCCGGCGGCGCACTGCGCCTGGCGGCTCATGGGGGCGGAGATGTAACCGTGCGCGTTGGCCACGCCCGCGGGCATGAGGGTGAAGGTGAGCGCGGTGGCGGCGGCCACTGCCGCCAGAGAACGGATTCTGCTGCGGATGTTCATGGGAGGGGGCCCTTCTTTCGGGTCACGAATCCCGGATGGGGGGTTCGTAGCGGGGTGACCCGGACCGTTTCCGGCCCAGGCGGGCGGAGGACGTTCGCCGGGGGTCGGATATCTCCTCTGCGAACGCCGGACGGCGTTGTCCTGGAAATTCCGGAGATCCCGGATTTCCTCCGCCAGTTGTCAAAAAAGTAAAGACCCGGTCACTACACGTCAAGTCGCCTGCTCTACAGGGGGAGGCGATCCCGCCCCGATCAGACCGAAACCCGGAAAGTCACTCCACGGACTGGTACTACCGGGACTTCACCCTTCATTCGCGCCGCCAACTGGAAAGACTCCTTCCAGTTGAATGCCGTGGTCTGCCCGGATCAAGGTCGAGAACAGGTCGGGAAAAGCCGAATCTATCTCCCGAGATAGATTTCCCTTACCTGAGTTCGGCCGGACGCCCAACGAAAAATCCCTGGTCCCCGTCGAGGCGCGAACCTACACTCGCGGCATGCCTCCCGCCTTCCTCCCCGGCCTGGAACTCTCCCGGGCCCTGTACGACGAAGCGGTCGCACCCCTGATCGCCGCCGACCGGAATCCGGTTCCCCACGCCGCGGCCTTGCTCGGCCCCGGTTCCGAGGTTCTGGGACTGGACACCGAACGCTCCACCGACCACGGGTGGGGGCCGCGCCTGCTGCTCTTCGTCGACGACCCGGCGGGACGCGAACGCGTGGCGGAACTGCTCGCCGACGGACTGCCCGAGCGGATACGCGGTTGGCCGACGCGCTTCGCGCCCGGCGAGGGCCACCCCGGGACCTGGCTGTTGGACGCCCAGGCCCCCGACGGCCGCCACCGGGTAGAGGTGCTCGGTACCGGTGACTGGTTCCGGGCACAGCTGGGTTTCGACCCTCGTGCGGGTGTGACCACGGACGACTGGCTCACCACACCCACCCAACGGCTCGCCGAGGTGACCGGGGGCGCCGTCTTCCACGACGACGACGGTGGGCTCACCCGGGCCCGTCGGCGGATGACCTGGTACCCCGACGACGTGTGGCGGTACGTGTTGGCCTGCCAGTGGCGGCGCGTGTCCCAGGAGGAACCCCTCCCCGGACAGTGTGCGGAGGTCGGCGACCATCTCGGCGCCCGGGTCGTGGCCGCCCGGTCGGTCCGGGACCTCATGCGGCTGGCCCTGCTGTTGTCCCGCCACTATCCGCCCTACTCCAAGTGGCTGGGCAGCGCGTTCTCCCGACTGCCCGAAGCACGGGAGCTCGAACCGCTGCTGTCGCGGGGCCTGGACGCGGACACCACGGCCCTCGCCGAGGCGTCCTCTCTGCTCGCGGCGTGGCAGAACCGGACCGGCCTCGCCGCCGTCCTGGATCCCGCGCCCCGGCCCTTCCACGACCGCCCCTGGCCGGTACTGGACACGGACCGGTTCACCCGGGCTCTGCTGGGGCGGATCGAGGACCCTGACCTGGTCGGACGTGCGCCGCTGGGGACCGTCGACCAGTTCGTCGACAACACCGACGCCCTGACCCGACCGGAGGTGTTCCGGGTACTGGCACCGTAGGCGTGCCCTTCCTGACCACTGCGGAAGGTGACATACGATCCCCGGCATGGGCCGATCCTCCGATGACTCACCCCTGCGCCGAATCAGTGCGGAGGCCTGCCTCCTCGGCGGCGCGGGTTACGCCGTCCTGCTCCAGATCGCCCACCCGAGCGTCGCTCAGGGTGTGTACGACCACAGTGACTTCGCCTCCCGGCCGTTCGACCGCCTGCTGGGTACCCTCTACTTCGTCTACGGAACGGTCTACGGCACCGCGGAGGAGCGGGAGCGGCTGCACGCCATCGTGCGCGCGCTGCACAGCAAGGTGAACGGTCCGGGCTACCGGGCGCTCGACGACGACCTGCTGCTGTGGGTGGCCGCGACCCTGGTCCAGACGACCTCGCGCACGCACGCGATGATGTTCGGCGAACTCGACAAGAACGAGTACGCCCGGTACCTGAGCGAGGCGTCCGTGCTCGCCACCGCCCTGGGGCTGCCCCAGGAGAAGTGGCCCGCGACCCCTGAGGAGTTCGCCGCCTACTGGGAGTCCAATGTGGAGGGTCTGCGGGTGGGCGAGGAGGCGCGCGACATCACCGGCCGACTGTTCCGGCCCGCGAGCCCGCCGCTGCGACCGCTCATGCGGCTGCAGTCGCTTCTCACCGGAGGGCTGCTGCCACCGGACCTTCGCGAGCAGCTCGCCATTCCCTGGTCCGAGGCCCGTCAGCGTCGGTTCGACCGGGTCGTGAGGGTGACCCGCGTGGTCTACCCGTGGCTTCCCCGCCCGGTACGGACGCTGCCCACCACCCTGTGTCTGTGGTCCATGCGGCGCGGTGTGCTGGGGCCGCGCTGGCTGGCCCCGCCCCGACGGTCGAGCTCGCGTGGCCGCAGGAACGCCGTCAGTTGAGGGGGCCGGGCAGTCCCGCCAGGGCCTTCCTGGCCTGTTCCGCCTCGGCCGACCCCAGCTCGACGAAGGTCTCCTCCGCCTCCCGTAGGAGCTCGCGCGCCCGACCCACCGCCATCGTCGGTGCGGGCAGGGCGCCCAGGGCGAGCGTGGCGCGGCCGGCCGTGTGACGCTCACCGCGTTCGACCGCGAGGGTGCGTGCCCTCTCCAGTTCGACCGCCGCCTCCGGGTACCGACCCGCGGCCGCGTAGGTGATCCCCAGTTCGGTGCGGATCTCGGCGTCGCCGCTGCGTCGCCCGTGCTTTTCGGCCAGGTCCAACGCCGTGGTGTGCGCCTCGACCGCCTCCTCCCAGCGTCCCGCCGCCCGGTAGGTCACGCCCAGGGCGTTGTGGACGTAGATCTGGTTGCCCACCAGGTGCAGGTTCAAGGACGACTCCAGGGACTCGTTCAGGTCCCGGAAGGCGCCCCGCAGTTCGCCCAGACCCGTCCGTGCCTCTCCCATGACGCGTTTGGCCTGGGCCTTGGTGACCTCGTGGTTGTCACCGCCGGCGTTCGCGATGGCCTGCTCGGCGCAGTGCAGTGCCTCCGTGTGCTCCCCGAGAGTCTGTTTCAACACCGCCAGGTTGCCCCACTGCAGGGCCTTCAACGGGGTGTCCTCCAGCTGGGACGCGAAGTCCAGCACCCCCTGGATGGCCTCCGCGGCCTCTCTCAGACGTCCCACGCGTTCGTAGACCATGCCCAGGTTGGACAGCGCCCGGATGATGCCCCTGTCATCGCCGATGGACGTCAACAGTTCCCGGGCCTCCGTGAGGAGTTCCAGCGACTCGTCGAAACGTCCCGCGAGGTAGTGGGCGACACCCAGCCCGATGAGGGTCACCGCGCGTCCCCGCCGGTTTCCCTGCTTCTCGCTGATCTGCAGTACGCGATGGTGGGAGCTGATCAACAGCCCCAACCGGCCGTGGAGGGCGTAGAAGCGCCACACCGCGTCGGCCATGCGCCAGGCGTACTCACCGTTGTCGTGCGAGGCGAAGTACTCGATCGTCTCGGCCAGGTTCTCCTGATGCAGGGTGAACCAGCGTTCGGCGTCCTCTCGGTCGGACAGCTCCGTCCGATAGCCGGGACGCGTCTGGGAGGTGTGGTGGGCGCGTGGCCCCAGAAGATCCGCGGCGTGCTGTGCGGTCGCCATGTACTGCTCCGCCAGACGGAGTCTGGCCGCGTCGACCTCCTCGGCGGGCAGCATCGTGGCGGCGCGATCCCGGGAGAAGGCACCGATGAGGTCGTGCAGGCGGTACACGTCCCCCTGAGGTTCCTCCAGCAGACAGACCCCCACCAGTTCCTGGAGGATGTCGTCGGCCTCGTCCACGGACATGTCCAGGAGCGCCGCCGCCCCGCCGAGGTCGATGGTGCTTCCGAACATCAGCCCCAGAAGGAGGAAGGCCCGGCCCTGCTTCCGGTTGAGGCTCTGGAAGGACAGGTCGATGGCGGACTCGACGCTCTGTCCCTCGACCTGGAGCTCGCGGAACTTGCGGTTCTGCTCCCCCAGACGGCGGGCGACGTGCTCGAAGGTCCACCTGGGACGGCTGAGCATGCGCCCCGCGACCACGCGCAGGGCCAGGGGGAGCCCACCACAGATCCCCACGATGTCACGCGCGTGTGAGAGTTCGCCTCGTACCCGCTCCTCTCCCAGGATCCGTCCGAGCAACTCCAGTGAGGAGCCCTCGTCGAACACCCCGAGGGAGAAGAAGCGGGCCCCGCTGAGCCCGGAGAGCTCGTTGCGGGTCGTGATGAGCGTCATCGACCCCGGTGAGGAGGGGAGCAGAGGGCTGACCTGGGCGTAGCTCGACGCGTTGTCGAGCACGACCAGGATCCTGCGGCCCATGAGGGTGGCCCGCCACAACGCCGACCGCTCGTCCAGGGACTCGGGCACGGCCTCGGGATCGACCCCGACCGCGCGCAGCAGGGCGCCGAGCGCGGACATGGCGTCGAGCGGCTCCCTGTCCGTGGTGTAGCCGTACAGGTCGATGAACAGCTGCCCGTCGGGGTAGCGCTCGGCGGCCTCGTAGCCGAAGCGGACCGCGGTGGTCGTCTTGCCCTCGCCTCCGCTGCCCGTGATGACGCAGATCTGGGCGCGGTCCTCACCGGCGCGGGCGACCTCGTCCAACCGCCGCAGGGAGTCCTGCCGTCCGGTGAAGTCGGGCAGGTCCCGGGGGAGGTCGTTGCGCACCACGAAGCGTGCGCCCGGCTCCTCGGGAACCTGGCCCTTGGGCTCCGCCTCCGGAGGGTCCTCCTGCAGGATCCGGGTGTGCAGGGCCGTCAACTCCGCCCCGGGATCGACTCCCAGCTCGTCCGCGAGCCTGGCGCGGAACTCCTCGTACACCGAGAGCGCCCTGGCGCGTTCGTTGTCGCGCCACAGGGCCGTGATGAGCAGGTGGTGCAGGCGTTCGCGGAACGGTTCCCGACCGACCAGGGGGGTCAGGCGTGAGACCACGTCGGTGTTGCGCCCCAGTTCCAGAGCGCGTGTGGCCCAGGAGATGAGGCAGGACCAGCCCTCCTCCTTCAGGGGGGCGACGAGGGAGTGGTCCAGGTACTCCGAGCCGATGCCGGAGAACGGAACGCCGCGCCAACATCCCAGGGCGAGGTCGAGCAACTCGACCGCGCGTTCGTCCCCGGCCGTGGCGGCGGCGTCCCGCAACCTCCGAAAACGGTGCAGGTCCACGGATTCGGGGTCGACGTCGAGGGTGTACCCGCCGGAGGTCGTGACGATGGTGTCGGGAAGGGCACGGCGCAGATGGGAGATCTGTACCTGGATGACGGACCGCGCGGTGCGGGGTGGGTCGTCGTTCCAGAGGTAACCGATGAGTTGGTCGATGGTGACCTCTCGGCCCAGGTGCACCAGCAGTGCTCCCAGCACGCAGCGCTGACGCGGGCCGCCGACCGGAACCGATCGGCCGCCGGACCAGACGGTAATGGGGCCAAGCACGCCGAATTCCACAAGCAGCAACCCTAGCAAGGGTCATTGACAAGGAAAGAGAATAGGAACATGCCAACGGCTCCGAGCACCCCTCCATCGGATGCTCGGAGTGACCGTTGAACCGCCCCGAACGGGGTTACTTCTCCTGGGTCGGCTTTTCCTCCGCGGGAGTGCCCTGGCCGGGCCTGTCCTCCGCGGGGGTCGGCTTCTCCGGGTCGGGCTCCTGGTAGGGCTGCATCTTGTCCGCGCGCACATCACGGGAGACATCGGCGACGATGGCCTCGAACCGATCATCCACTGTCAACATCTTCGGCACTCGAACTCCTCGTCTGGCAGCACTCGCGTAGAGCCGTAACGTCGCCCTACGCCGTCTTCGAAGCGTCAACGGACCCCGCCCTCCGGCGGACCGGCCACCCGTGGCGAGTTCCGCCTCGAAGCACACCACGGGTGGCATGTGTCCAACGAACGTCGCACTGGCCGAGACCACGAGCCGTCCTCTCGCGGAACCGGTCGCGTCGAACGTGTTCCACACTAGAGAGATCCTCTTCCATCGCGCTTTCAGTCTTCTTTCAGCACTGAAAACCGCGTGGCGGCCGTGACTGCGAGCGCCGAACCATCATTAACTCGAAAAAATTCGATGGCCAGTGATTGGCCGATTGCGGACAGTCAAAAAAAGCACGTGTCCGTCGAAACACTTTGACGCGAGTACGATCCGGGGCGCCCCTGTCCTTTTCCCCTCCCGAGCCTCCCGGTCCCGAGCAGCGTGGACGGCGCACGGCTCACGACGACGCTCCGCCGCTTCCGGTCCTCGGTGAGGGGCCGGCGGCGCCGTGGAGACCGGGGCACCGACCTCGGGGAAGGGCTGCGGAAGTGTGGGGGCGGATCATAGGTTGCGAGGAGAGGGGCCGGACGAACGGCACACCGGCCGGTCACGAAAGGT
>CALGOD010000385.1 GCA_937957845.1 uncultured Nocardiopsis sp. | reverse complement strand
GGGGTTCGGCTCGGTTGGAGTCGATGATCCCAAAAAGACGGGCCGACGGAAGGCCGATGCCCACAACCGGCCACCCGCCCTCCCGGCCGCCCTGATGACCGCTCCTCGCACTCGTGGCCTCTCCTTCGGTGGCCACCGCGCATGTCGGTTCGTCGACGGGCGGTCCGTCGACACGGGCACATGTCGACGGACCGCGAAACGCTACCTTCCCAAGGGCGCGGGGCCCGTGCTGTCACGCGACACGAAACGCGCCGTGGGCGACCACCGCTCCGCGACGGGGAGCCCCGCGGCGCACTCCAACGCCGACTCGGCCACCGAGACCCCGTACCGGTACACGTCCACGCTCATGGTGGTCAGCGCGGGCGTGGCCAGACGGCACAGGGCCGAGTCGTCCCAGGCCACCATGCTCAGGCGCTCGGGAACAGGGATCCCGAGGTCCCGCGCGACATCCAGTCCGGCCACGGCCATCACGTCGTTGTCGTACAGGATCGCCGTCGGCGGCTCCGGAAGCCCGAGCAGTTCGCCGGTGAGCCGGGCTCCCGCCTCGGACGAGTAGTCGCCCTCCACGAGTACCGGGTCGGGTACCCCGGCCTCCCGGCATCCCTCGACCAGGGCCTGTGTACGGGCGCGGGTGTGCAGCAGCCCCGCGGGCCCGGTCACCCTGGCGATCTCCCGGTGGCCCAGGTCCAGCAGGCGCGTCAGCGCCTCCCGGACCGGGGACGCGTGGTCGGTGCGTACAGCGGGGGCACCGGCGATCGGGGAGGGCGCTCCCGCGATCACGGCGGGAAGACCCAGCTCGCCCAGCACGGCGGGACGCTCGTCGTCCACGGCGGGGTTGAACACCACGACGGCGTCCACCAGTCGCCGCTCCGACCACCTGCGGTAGGTGGACGACTCGGCCTCTCCGTCGCCCACCAGGTGGAGCAGGAGCGCCATGTCGTGTTCGGCGAGCCTCTCCTCGATACCGGCGACGAACTCCATGAAGAAGAGCTCCTCGCTCAACAGGGGGCGCGGTCTGGCCAGAACCAACCCGACCGCGCCCGAAGCGCCACCGCCGGCCATCAGTGCCGCCGGGCGTGTAGGGAGTTGGCCGAGCGCAGGACGGGAGTCGAGGTCAGCTCGGCCGGGTCCACCTTCTGCGCGGTCCTCACCGTGAAGGTGTGTTCCTCCCCGGCCAGCAGGTCCACGAGCATGTCGTCCACCTCGGCGTCGGAGGCCACACGGTCGGCCAGCACGCTGACGTCCCTGGCGAAGGAGGTGGCGCGCACCCGCACCTGGTAACCGCCCTCCACCGGCGTGGCCACGGCGGTCAGCGGCTCGGGATCGTAGGACAGGTGCACGTCCTCACGGAAGGGCCGTACGACGCGGACGTCCCCCAGCGTGGCCACGAGCAGCTCCCGCCTGGTGTCGCGGGCCGCGAACAGCTCCCGCGTCGGCTCGTACTCCGCGACGGAGCGGGCGGGCACGGACAACTCGGCCACCTCTGTGTGCAGCACCTCGCCCTCGAAGGTCCGACGTTCGGCGCGCACCGGCGCGGACCAGGCCTCGTCGGTGTCGTTGACGGCGACCAGGACCAGGCGTCCGTCCCGGGGCTGCACGGTGAGCAGGCGCGGGGCGTGGGCGTGGCGCAGACCGTACCAGAGCGGCTTGGGACGCTCGTCGCCGTCCACGGCGGCCCAGGAGGTGACCGGCCAGCAGTCGTTGATCTGCCAGACCAGGGAACCGGCGGTCCGCGGCCACCAGGAGCGGAAGTGCTCGACTCCGAACGCGACGGCGCGGGCCTGGTTGAGCTGGGTGGCCCAGTGCCAGTCCTCGAAGGTGCGGGGCGTGGGCAGGTGGGCGCTCATGCCGCGTTCGAGCTTGCCGTTGCCGTCCTCCGCCTTCTGGTGCAGCAGGAAGGCGTCCCCGGTGGGGCTGAGCGGTTCGTCGTGCACCCAGTCGGTGAGGGTGGCCCAGGTCGGCGGACCCTGGAAACCGAACTCGGAGCAGAACCTGGGCACGTGGTCCTGGTAGGCCCGGTAGTCGGTCCGGTTCCACACCTCCCACTCGTGCCGAGTGCCGTGGGCCTCGTCGTTGGGGTGGACCTCGTCCAAGGCGAACCGCGGTGTGTAGGGGCTGCCATCGGAGTAGAACCGCGTGGGGTCGAGTTCGGCGACGATCCGGGGGAAGAGATCGGTGTAGTAACCGTGCCCCCAGGTGCGGTCTTCCAGCTGCTCCTGCCACCCCCAGTCCATGTAGCCCCAGAGGTTCTCGTTCCCGCCGTTCCACAGGGCGAGAGAGGCGTGGGAGCTCAGGCGTGCGACGTTCTCCCTGGCCTCGGCCTCGAACTCGCTCCAGAACGGCTCCTCCTCGGGGTAGGAGGCGCAGGCGAGGAGGAAGTCCTGCCACACGAGGACGCCGCGCTCGTCGCAGAGGTCGTAGAAATCCTCGCTCTCGTAGATGCCGCCTCCCCACACGCGCAGCATGTTCATGTGCGCGCCCACGGCCTGGTCGACGCGTCTGGCCAGGCGCTCGCGCGTGATGCGGGTGAGGAAGTGGTCGTCGGGGATCCAGTTGGCCCCCTTGACGAAGATCGGCTTGCCGTTGACCACGACGGTGAAGGGGGTGCCGTGCTCGTCGGGTTCGGTGTCCACGGTGATGGTGCGGAAGCCGACGCGGCGGGCCACGGAGTCCAGCGGCTCGTCCCCATCGTCCGTGTTCAGGGCGACGTGCAGGTCGTACAGGGGCTGGTCGCCGTGACCGACCGGCCACCACAGGCGGGCGTCGGGCACCTCGACGACGACCGTGCCGCTGTCGGACCCGGCCGCCACCTCCGCGGTGGCCCGGTGACCGGCGACCTCGGCGGTGAGGGACAGGGCCGCGCCCTCTCCCGCGCGCTCGACGTCGGCGTGCACCTCGACCCGGCCGGTGCCGTCCTCACCGATGGTGACCAGCGTGCGCGTCCGCGCCAGGCGCGCGGTCCGCCAGCGCTCCAGACGCACGGGCTTCCAGATCCCGGCGGTCTGGAGGTCGGGGCCCCAGTCCCATCCGAAGGAGCAGGCCATCTTGCGGACCATGTTGTACGGGTGGGTGTTGACATGCGGGCGGGCGCCGAGGTGTTCGCGCATCTCCTCGGCGTACTCCAGCGCGGAACGGAAGGAGACCACGAGCTCGTTGGTGCCGGCGCGCAGTGTGCCGCGCACGTCGAAGCGGTGGGACCGGTGCATGTTGGCGGTGGTGCCGAGCTCGGTGCCGTTGAGTTCCACGGTCGCGACCGTGTCCAGGCCGTCGAAGGCCAGGTCGACGCGCTCGTCGGGGGCGGGGGCCTCGGCCTCGAAGGTGAGGGAGTACCGCCAGTGGACGCGGTGCATCCAGGCCAGTTCGTTCTCGTTGGTGTCCATGTAGGGCTCGGGGATCAGCCCGGCGGCCAGCAGGTCCAGGTGGGTGCTTCCAGGGACCTGGGCGGGGACGGAACGGCCCGCGATGTGCTCGGGGACGGGTCCGCGCGTGGCGGACAGGCGCCATCCGTCGTGAAGGGTCCGGCGGTTCATCTTCGGCTTCTCCGGGATCGGGGTCGGGGGAGGTTCGGGGGAATCTCTCGTGTGCGGGTCCGCTCGTCGCGCGGTCCGGCCGTGTTCTGGATTCTTACTTCAGTGAACAAAGTAAGTCAACGCCTCGGGGAAAGGTGTCCGGACCCGGACGAGGGGCGCGTCCCATGTCGACGGGGCGACGGTACGCTGATACGCGCCCTCGCGGTCGTACGGCGTGTACGGCGGGGCTTCGCGGGCCACGCCATGGCAAGCGGTGGAGGTTTCCTTGGGCGGTCCATCACGGTCCCTTCCGCACACGACGAGCAAGGCGGCGGTCCTCGACGCCATCCGCGCGGCGGGCACGATCAGCCGTGTCGGACTGGTGGAGGCCACGGGCTTCACCGGGGCCACGATCTCCACCGTCGTCCGCAGACTCATCGACGACGGTCTGGTCCGGGAGGTCGGTCGAGCCGAGTCCACCGGAGGCAAACCCCGCGTACTGCTCCGACTCGATCAGGAGGCCCGGTACGCCGTCGGAGTGCACATCGACCCCGTCGGTATCACCTACGCGCTCACCGACCTCACCGGCGCCGTCGTGTCCCGTCTGACCCGCGCCGGGGTGAGGGACGAGGACCCCGCCGAGATCACCACCCGCATGTCCCAGCAGGTGGACGCGCTCGTGGAGGGCGCCGGCATCGAACGCGGGAGGGTGCTCGGCGTGGGACTGGTGACCCCGACCGGCGACCTGCGGCGACAGCCCTCACTACGCCACTGGGCGGGCTATCCGATGGTCGAGGAACTACGGAGCGCCGTCGGCATGCCCGTGGTCTCGGGCAACGACGCGACCGCCGCCGCCCTCGGTGAGTACTGGTCCGGTGTGGTCAGCGGCTCCTCGATCTTCGCCGCCGTGTACATGGGCACCGGCGTGGGCGCCGGGGTGCTGGTCAACGGCGTGCCCCACCATGGGGCCAGTGGGAACGCCGGGGAGATCGGGCACGTGTGCCTGGAGATGGACGGGCCGCTGTGCTGGTGCGGCGGGCGAGGATGCGTCGAGGCGATCGCCGGACCCGCCGCCGTCGTGGCCGCGGCCCGGGAGGACGCGGAGCTCGCGCGCAGCGCCGACCTGGTCCGCGAGGGCGGCCGGCCGTCGGTGGCGGCGGAGTTCGCCGCCGTGGTGCGCGCCGCCCGACGGGGAGAGCCCACCGCACGCTCGTTGCTGGACCGCTCCGCCCGCTACCTGGCCGTGGCGGTGCGCAACCTGGCCAACGTCATGGACCTGGACCTGTTGGTGCTGACCGGACCGAGTCTGGCCGCGGCCGGGTCGATCTACCTGCCGATCATCCAAGAGGAGCTGGACCGGGCCTTCTTCGCCCGCGCCACCCACTCCGTGGAGGTTCGTCTGTCCACCTCCGCGGCGACCGCGCCCGCCATCGGCGCGGCCACCATGGTCCTGCGGTCACAGCTGGTGCCGCTGCGCCCTGGGCTCCGGCTGCCGGCGAACCTGTCGGAGGCCGAGGACGTCCGGCTCTGAGACGGGCGGCCCCGTCCGCTGTGTGGGGACGGGAAGGCGCCGAGCCGATGCGCCGGCAGTGCGTCGACCGGATCGCCGGCGGGTCATGGCGGGGAACCCACGCGGTGCGGGCCAGGATGCCCGCTCACTCCGCTTCTTCGAGCTCCTCGATGGCGCGGCTCAGCCACGACACCCACCCGGCCTCCACGTCGATGCCGCCGAGCAGCACCAGGCGCTGAATCCGCTCACGCTCGTTCCGGGGCCCGTCCGGATAGTCGCGCCGCTCGAAGGAGCGGTACTCCTCCAGCCGCAACAGGTGCAGGTCGCGGTGGCGGCGCAGCTCCGACACCAGGCCGCGCACACCCACCACCCCGGCCGCGCGCAGCCGCAGTGGCAGCGGGTCCCGGCCGGTCTTGGGGTCCTCGGGCGTGTCCACCCACCGCTCCAGTTCCTCACGACCCGCGGGCAGCACCTCGTACTCCTTGCGTCGGCCGCGCGTGGGGGTCTCCGTCGGCAGCGCCCGGATCAGCTCCCCCCGCTCCAGTTTGCCCAGCTCTCGGTAGATCTGCTGGTGACTGGCCGACCAGAAGTAGCCGATCGAGCGGTCGAACCGCCGGGCCAGCTCCAGGCCGGAGGACGGCTTCTCCGACAGGGCGGTCAGAATCGCGTGGGGCAGGGACATGAGCGCATTCTAGGAAGCCTCCGGCCTCCGACCCCCGTCGCACGACGACAGTGCCCCCAGCGTCACCGTGGACCGTCGAGAGTGGCGCCGGGGGCGAGATCATCGGGAACGGACGCGCGATCCCCGCCTTATTCCTCAGGCTTGCGCAGGCGGACCATCACCCGGCCGTCCACGACCGAGGCCTCCAGGGGCTCCAACGCCGCGGTCGCGGGCCCGTGGACGACCGTTCCGTCGTCCAGTCGGAACTCGCTCCCGTGCCAGGGGCAGCGGACGCACCCGTCCACCCGTTCGCCCTCGGCCAGGGGAGCGCCCATGTGGGGGCACGTGCCCAGCAGCGCGTTCACCGAGTCGCCGGTCCGCGCGACCACGACAGGGACGCCGTTCACCTCGGCCCCGCCGAGTTCCCCGTCGGGGAACCCGTCCAACGGACCGAGGTCGTGCGAACCGTCGGGCACCAGGTCGGCGAGGTGGTCGGCGCTGTTGGCGCCTCCCGCACGGTAGTAGGCGATGTGTCCGCCCAAGGAACCGCTCAGCCCGACGACGCCCATGCCGGCAAGGGCCAGGAACTTCCCCCAACCCTGGCGTCCGCGCGCCCGGGCCAACGAGGAGGCGCCGAAGAGCACGGACCCCACGCCGTTGGTCACCGCGTGCACCACGCCCACGCGCTGCTGCCTCTCGTGCTGCTGCGACCAGTCCGCCAGGCCGCTCACCGCCGCGGGCAGGGCGGAGAGCAGGCCGACGTTGACCAGTGTGTGCGCGCTGCGGCGGTGGTCCCCCGGAAGCATGTCCAACAGGACCGCCGCCGTCCACGTGCCGATGGGCATCTGCACCAGGATCGGGTGCAGGGGATGCCCCAGCTGCACCCCGTGGAGCACGTCGCGGACCGTGCCCTTCGGGATGCGTTCGGCCAGGCGCTTCAGCCGGGAGACCGCGGGGTCAAGGCGCTCTTCCCGTTCGATGGTGCGGATGTCTTCACCGAGTCTCATGCTGATGCGGCTACCCCGCGCAGCCGGTTGTCACTCGCGGGTGACCGGTCGGTGCGGATCCTTGAACCGTGCTTGCCCTTCCCCCGTCCTCACAGGGCGGCGGCCAGGCGCGTGCCCTGGTCGATGGCCCGCTTGGCGTCCAGCTCGGCCGCCTCGTCGGCCCCGCCGATCAGGTGCACGGAGCGGCCCGCGGCGGTCAGTTCCTCGGCCAGGTCCCGGCGCGGCTCCTGACCCGCGCACACCACGACCGTGTCCACGTCGAGCACGCGCTTGACCCCCTCCACGGACAGGTGCAGGCCCTCGTCGTCGATGCGGTCGTAGGAGGCGCCCGCGACCGTCTCCACGTTCCGGTGTCGCAGCTCCAGGCGGTGGATCCACCCGGTGGTCTTACCGAGCCCGGCGCCGACCTTGCCGCTCCTGCGCTGGAGCAGGTGCAGGGTGCGCGGCGGTTCGGGGCGCTCGGGTTCGCGGAGACCGCCGGGGGTCGCCAGATCGGTGTCCACACCCCATCTGCTCAGGAACTCCTCGGTGGTCTCCTGCCCCCCGCCGTCGGTGAGGAAGGCGGAGACGTCGAAGCCGATGCCGCCCGCGCCGATGACGGCCACCCGGTCGCCGACCTCCGCGTTCCCGTTCAGGACGTCCACGTAGCCGACCACCTCGGGGTGGCCCAGGCCGGGGATGTCCGGTACGCGCGGGGTGACGCCCGTGGCGATCACGACCTCGTCGTAGTCCTCCAGGTCGGAGGCCTCCACGAGGGTGCCCAGGCGCACGTCCACGCCGTGCTTGTCGAGCTGGACCCGGTAGTAGCGCAGGGTCTCGTCGAACTCCTGCTTGCCCGGCACGCGACGGGCCAGGTTCAGCTGTCCGCCGATCTCCTCGGCGGCGTCGAACAGGGTGACCGCGTGCCCGCGCTCGGCCGCGGAGACGGAGAAGGCGAGTCCGGCGGGTCCGGCGCCGACCACGGCCACGTTCTTACGGAGTCGGGTGGGGGAGAGCACGAGTTCGGTCTCGTGACAGGCGCGCGGGTTGACCAGGCACGAGGGCACCTTGAGGCTGAACGTGTGGTCCAGGCAGGCCTGGTTGCAGCCGATGCAGGTGTTGATCTCCTCGGGGGTCCCCGCGGCGGCCTTGGCGACGAAGTCGGGGTCGGCGAGGAAGGGCCGGGCGAGGGAGACCATGTCCGCGTCGCCACCGGCCAGGACCTGTTCGGCGACCTCGGGGGTGTTGATGCGGTTGACCGCCACGAGCGGGACGGACACCCGTCCCTTCAGCTTGCGGGTCACCCAGGTGTAGGCACCGCGGGGCACCGACGTGGCGATGGTGGGGATGCGCGCCTCGTGCCAGCCGATGCCGGTGTTGATGATGGTCGCCCCGGCCTCCTCGACGGCCAGGGCCAGGCGGACCACCTCGTCGAACGTGGAGCCGCCGGGGACCAGGTCGAGCATGGACAGTCGGTAGACGAGGATGAAGTCCTCGCCGACGCGCTCGCGTACGCGTCGCACGATCTCCACGGGAAGACGCATGCGGTTCTCGTAGGAGCCGCCCCACTCGTCCTCGCGCAGGTTGGTGGCCGAGGCGATGAACTGGTTGATGAGGTAGCCCTCGGAGCCCATCACCTCCACGCCGTCGTACCCGGCGTACCTGGCCAGCTCGGCGGCGCGGACGAAGTCCTCGATGGTCCGCTCGACCTCGTCACCGGTGAGCGCCCGCGGGGTGAAGGCGCTGATGGGCGCCTTCAAGGCACTGGGGGCGACCGCGTCCTCGTTGAAGGCGTACCGGCCGGTGTGCAGGATCTGCATGGCGATGCGCCCGCCCTCACGGTGCACGGCCTCGGTGACCACGCGGTGCTGCTCGGCCTCCGCCTCGGTGGTCATCTTCGCGGCGCCCTTGTAGGTGGCGCCCTCGGCGTTGGGGGCGATCCCGCCGGTGACGATGAGGCCGACACCGCCTCGGGCGCGCTCGGCGTAGAAGGCGGCCATCCGCTCGAAGCCGCCGGGCACCTCCTCCAGCCCGACGTGCATGGAGCCCATGATCACGCGGTTGGGGAGGGTGGTGAAGCCCAGGTCCAGCGGTTCCAGCAGGTGGGGGTACTCGC
>CALGOD010000384.1 GCA_937957845.1 uncultured Nocardiopsis sp. | reverse complement strand
GGGGTTCAGCCAGATACTGGCCTCGGGCAGTCCGACCGCCGATGGGGCGAGAACCCCGAGGGAGGAATCCGGCCATGACGGTACGGATCGCGCTGCTGTCCACGTCCGACACCGACCTGCTCTCCGCACGGGCCAGCGGCGCCGCGTACGCGTGGGCCAACCCGTCCCGCGCCTTTGATCCGGAGCTCACCGACGCCGTCGAAGACGCCGACATCGTCGTGGTGCGACTGCTCGGCTCCCCGCACGACCTGTGGCCGGGCCTGGCCGAGGTCCGGGAACGGGGCACACCACTGGTCGTCCTCAGCGGGGAACAGCAGCCCAACGCCGAGCTGATGGAGCACTCCACCGTCCCGGCAGGAGTGGCGACCGACGCCCACCGCTACCTCGCCGAAGGCGGTCCGGCCAACCTCGAACGTCTGCACGCCTTCCTGTCGGACACCCTGCTGCTGACCGGTGAGGGATTCGACCCACCGGTTCCCGTCCCCCTGTGGGGCTTCGCCGAACGCGACCGGACACAGGACCCCGCACTGCCGCGCGTGGGCATCCTCTACTACCGGGCCCACGAGACCAGCGGCAACACCGCCTTCGCGCACGCCCTGGCAGACGCCGTCGACGCGACCGGGCGGGCCGTGGGCGTCCCCGTGTTCACCGGTTCTCTGCGTTCGGCGCCCGACGAACTCTACGAGGCGCTCGGCGGTTTCGACGCGCTGATCGTCACCGTCCTGGCGGCCGGCGGCAGCGTTCCCGCGTCCGTGAGCGCCGGAGGGGACGACGAGGCGTGGGACGTGAAGCGGATGGCGGCCTTGGACGTTCCCGTGCTCCAAGGCCTGTGCCTGACCGCCTCCCGCGCCGACTGGGAGGACTCCGACGACGGAGTCACCCCGCTGGACTCGGCGAGCCAGATCGCCATTCCCGAGTTCGACGGCCGCATCATCACCGTGCCGTTCTCCTTCAAGGAGATCGACCGCGACGGACTGCCCCACTACGTCGCCGACCCCGAGCGCTGTGCCCGCCTCGCCGGAATCGCGGTCGCCCACGCCCGGCTGCGGCACCTTTCCCCGGCACGCACAAGGATCGCGGTCGTCCTGTCGGCCTACCCCACCAAACACTCCCGCATCGGCAACGCCGTCGGACTCGACACACCCCGCTCCCTGGTCCGCCTGCTGCGTCGACTGCGAGACGAGGGCTACGACCTGGGCGCGACCGGCGACCTTCCCGGGCTGGACCTGGCCGACGAGACGGAGGCCGGCGACGCGCTGATGCACGCCCTGATCGCGGCGGGCGGCCAGGACGAGGACTGGCTGACCTCCGGGCAGATGACCGACGCCCAGGTGCGGATCACACCCGAGGAGTACGCCGCCTGGACCGAGGACCTGCGCGCGCCCCTGAGGGAGGCGATGACCGAGGCGTGGGGGGCCGCGCCCGGCAGCCTGTACGTCAACGACGCGGGCGAACTCGTCCTCGCGGCGCTGCGCGCCGGCAACGTGGTCGTCCTGGTCCAGCCCCCGCGCGGCTTCGGGGAGAACCCGATCGCCGTCTACCACGACCCCGAGCTTCCCCCGAGCCACCACTACCTGGGCGCCTACCGGTGGCTGGAGCACGGCTTCGGCGCCCACGCCATCGTCCACCTGGGCAAGCACGGCTCGCTGGAGTGGCTGCCCGGCAAGAACGCCGCGCTGTCCGCCGCCTGCGCCACCGACGCGGCGCTGGGAAACCTGCCGCTGGTCTACCCGTTCCTGGTCAACGACCCGGGGGAGGGGGCCCAGGCCAAGCGCCGCGCCCACGCCACGATCATCGACCACCTCATCCCGCCGATGGCCCGCGCGGAGACCTACGGCGACATCGCGCGCCTGGAACAGCTCATGGACGAGCACGCCAACATCGCGGCCATGGACCCGGCCAAGCTGCCCGCGGTCCGGGGCGAGATCTGGTCCCTGATGCGTGCGGCCGAACTGCACCGCGACCTCGGCCTGGAGGAAAGACCCGACGACGAGGAGTTCGACGACTTCCTGCTCCACGTCGACGGCTGGCTGTGCGAGATCAAGGACACCCAGATCCGCGACGGCCTGCACGTACTCGGCGAGGCACCGGAAGGGGAGGTCCGGGTGAACCTGGCCCTGTCCATCCTGCGCGCCTCCCAGGTGTGGAGCGGGACGGGCAACGCCGTGCCCGGGCTGCGGTCCGCCCTCGGACTGAAGGAGGGCGCGCCGACCGAGGAGGTCGACCAGGCGGAGTCCCGGGCCCGCGACCTCGTCGAACGGATGGAGGCCGCCGGCTGGGACCCGGCCGCCGTGCCCGACCTGCACGAAGACCCCGAGGTCCACCGTGTCCTGGAGTTCGCCGCCGCCCAGGTGGTGCCCCGCCTGGCCCGGACCACCGACGAACTCGACCACGTCGTCCACGCGTTGCGGGGCGGCTTCGTCCCGGCGGGCCCGTCCGGATCCCCGCTGCGCGGCCTGGTCAACGTGCTGCCGACCGGCCGCAACTTCTACACCGTCGACCCCCGCGCGGTCCCCTCCCGGCTCGCCTGGCAGACCGGCCAGGCGATGGCCGACTCCCTGCTGCGCCGCCACAAGGAGGAGACCGGCTCCTACCCGGAGTCGGTGGGCCTGTCGGTGTGGGGCACCTCCGCCATGCGCACCTCCGGCGACGACGTGGCCGAGGTGCTGGCACTGCTCGGAGTCCGCCCCGAGTGGGACGAGGCCTCCCGCCGGGTGTCGCGGCTCGACGTGGTACCGCTGGAGGAGCTGGGCCGCCCGCGCATCGACGTCACGGTGCGCATCTCCGGCTTCTTCCGCGACGCCTTCCCCCACGTGGTCGCCATGCTGGACGACGCGGTGAGACTGGTCGCCGACCTCGACGAACCCGAGGAGTGCAACTTCGTGCGCGCCCACACCCGCGCCGACCTGGAGGAACACGGTGACAAGCGCCGGGCCACCACACGGGTCTTCGGCTCCGCACCCGGCTCCTACGGGGCGGGGATCCTCCAACTCGTGGAGTCGGGCAACTGGCGTGACGACCGCGACCTCGCCGAGGTCTACACGGCCTGGGGCGGTTTCGCCTACGGCCGCGGCCTCGACGGAGTCCCGGCGGCCGAGGACATGCGCACCAACTACCGCCGGATCAAGGTCGCGGCGAAGAACATCGACAGCGCCGAACACGACATCGCCGACTCCGACGACTACTTCCAGTACCACGGCGGCATGATCGCCACAGTCCGCGCCCTCACCGGAACCGACCCCAAGGCCTACGTCGGCGACTCCACCTCACCCGACGCGGTCCGCACCCGCACCCTCACAGAGGAGACCGCCCGCGTCTTCCGTGCCCGGGTGGTCAACCCGCGCTGGATCTCCGCCATGCGGCGCCACGGCTACAAGGGCGCCTTCGAACTGGCCGCCACCGTCGACTACCTCTTCGGCTTCGACGCCACCGCAGGCGTCGTCCACGACTGGATGTACGAAAAACTCGCGGCCGAGTACGTGCTGGACGCCGACACCCAGGAGTTCCTGCGCCGCTCCAACCCGTGGGCGTTGCACGGCATCGTCGAGCGGCTGCACGAGGCCGCCCGGCGGGGCCTGTGGGCCGAACCGGACCCGGCGACACTGGAGGCCCTCACGGAGGTCTACCTGGAGGTCGAGGGCGACCTGGAGGACCGTTCGGAATGAGGGTGCGGATCCTGGGCATCGGCATGGGGCCTCGGCACCTCACCCGGGAGGTCGCCGACGCCCTACGCGGCTGCGACTACGCGGTGGCCGCCCGCAAACGCGGAGACGACGAACTACTGGCCCTGCGCCAGGCGGTCTGCGACGCGCACGGAGTCCCCCTGGTCGCCGTACCCGACCCCGAACGCGACCGTGACGACCCCGCCGACTACCCGGCGGCGGTCGCCGACTGGCACCGGGCCAGGGTGGCCGCCTACGAGCGGGTGCTCGGCGAGCGCGGCGGCACCGCGGCGTTCCTGGTCTGGGGCGACCCGGCCCTGTACGACTCCACACTGCGGATCGTGGAGCGTATCGCCCGACGGGGGATCGTTCCCCTCACCTACGACGTGCTTCCCGGCATCAGCGCCCCCCAGCTCCTGGCCGCACGCCACCGGATCGTGCTGCACGAGGTGGGCCGGCCGGTCCACGTCACACCGGCACGACGGCTGCACGAGGCCCTCACCACCGGACACGACGACATCGTCGTCATGTTGGGCGCCGAACCCCGCTTCGAAGGGCTGGAGCAATGGTCGGTCTGGTGGGGCGCCAACATGGGGACCGACACAGAGGAGCTGGTCGCCGGACGGGTCGGTGACGTGCTGCCCGTGATCCGCGCGGCCCGGGACCGGGCCAGGGAACGGGCCGGCTGGGTGATGGACATCGCACTGCTGCGGAGGCCGGCATGAGCGCGACCGGGCGAAGGACACCCGTCGGGGACGGCACACGGCGGGCGGGAGGTCTACTGGTCGCCGGGACCACTTCCGACGCGGGAAAGAGCGTCGTCACCACCGCCCTGTGCCGGGCCTTCGCACGCCGCGGGGTGCGGGTCGCCCCGTACAAGGCGCAGAACATGTCCAACAACTCCATGGTCTGCCGCGGCCCCGACGGGCACTTCGCGGAGATCGGCCGCGCCCAGTGGGTGCAGGCGTTGGCCGCCCGAGCCCTACCGGAGCCCGCCATGAACCCCGTGCTCCTCAAACCGGGCACCGACCGGCGCAGCCACACCGTCCTGCTCGGGCGCCCCGCGGGGGAGGTGTCCTCGGCCGACTGGGAGGCGGGCCGCCGCCACCTCGCCGAGGCCGCGCACGCCGCCTACGACGACCTGTCCCGCCGTTACGACGTCGTCGTCGCGGAGGGTGCGGGCAGTCCCGCCGAGATCAACCTGCGGGCGGGCGATTACGTGAACATGGGCCTGGCCCGGCACGCGGACCTGCCCGTGGTGGTGGTCGGAGACATCGACCGGGGCGGCGTCCTCGCCGCGCTGTACGGCACCGTGGGGCTGCTGGAACCCGCCGACCAGAAACTGATCGCGGGCTTTGTGATCAACAAGTTCCGCGGAGACCTCGCCCTGCTGCGGCCGGGCCTGGACGACCTCGAACAGCTCACCGGACGCCGCGTCTACGGCACCCTGCCCTGGGATCCCCGACTGTGGCTCGACTCCGAGGACGCCCTCGACCTGGAGGCACGCAGAGAGGGAGGGCACGCTCCGGAGACGGTCCGGCGTGTGGCCGTGGTGCGCCTGCCCCGGATCAGCAACTTCACCGACGTGGACGCCCTCGGCCTGGAACCCGGACTCGACGTCGTCTTCGCCTCCGCTCCGCGCGACCTCGCCGACGCCGACCTTGTCGTTCTGCCCGGCACCCGCTCCACCCTCGCCGACCTGGCGTGGCTGCGCTCGCGCGGACTCGACCGGGCGGTCACCGACCACGTCCGCCGTGGCCGGCCGCTGCTCGGCGTCTGCGGCGGATTCCAGATGCTCGGCCGGACCATCACCGACCCGACCGGGGTCGAGGCCGAACCGGGCGCACGCGCGGACGGCCTCGGACTGCTCGACGTACACACCGATTTCACCGCCGAGAAAACCCTGGCCCTGCCCCATGGCAGGGCGCTCGGCGCACCCGCGCACGGCTACCAGATCCACCACGGCCAGGTCACGGTCGGCGACGGTGCGGAGGAGTTCCCGGGCGGAGCCCGCGCGGGCAACGTCTTCGGCACCATGTGGCACGGCAGTCTGGAGGGCGACGCCTTCCGCGCCGCCTTCCTCGCCGAGACGCTGGGCCGTGAGCCGTCCGGTACGCGCTTCGGGGACGCCCGGGAACGGCGCCTGGACCTGCTCGCCGACCTCGCCGAGCGCCACCTCGACGTCGACGCGCTCCTGGGCCTGGCCCCCGGGGGCGCTCCGGCGGGTCTGCCCGGCCTGGCTCCCGGAAACGCCCGTCCTTCGTCCGTCACCCGCGGCGGGGGCCACCGTCGAGATTCGGCCCCCCTGAGGCTGCTGCTCCTCGGGGGCACCTCCGAGGCCCGCGAACTGGCCTCCCTCCTGGTCGAGGCGGGCGTCGACGTGACCACGTCCCTGGCCGGCCGGGTGGTCAGGCCCCGCCTGCCGGTAGGCAAGGTCCGTGTCGGCGGTTTCGGGGGAGTGGCCGGGTTGCGCGCGGCGCTCACCGACTACGACGCGGTGGTGGACGCCACGCACCCCTTCGCCCTGGGCATGACCGCCAACGCGGCGGCCGCCTGCACCGACGTCCCCCTGCTGAGGCTGGAGCGGCCGGGATGGGACCCCGCCCCGGCCTGGCACTACGTGGACACCCACGAGGAGGCGGCCGAGAGGGCCGCGCGACTCGGCACACGGCCCTTCCTCACGGTGGGCCGCCAGGAACTCGCCCGCTTCGTTCCGGCACTGCGGCGGCGGCCGGTCCTGGCCCGGGTGGTGGACGTCCCCGAGCTCGAACTGCCCGCCTCCTGGCGGCTGGTGACCAGCCGGGGACCGTACCGCCTCGACGGTGAACGGGAGCTGTTGGAGGAGCACCGTGCGGACGTCCTGGTCACCAAGGACTCCGGCGGCACCTACACCTGGCCCAAGATGGAGGCCGCCCGGTCGCTGGGCATCCCGGTCGTGGTGGTGCGGCGCCCGCCGGGACCGGCCGGGGTCCCCGTCGTCCACGACGTGGCGGCCGCCTTCGCCTGGGTGGGCGCCCTGCGGTGAGGACCCGGCCGCGGGCTCACCTCCCGCCGGTCCGGCGGGCCACCGCGGCAGCGGCGGCGGCACCCGCCGCGACCAGGACCGCGCCCAGACCCACACGGCGGGCCAGGGCCGTGGCACGCGGGATATCGGACGGTTCGGCCGACCTCCCCTCGCCCATGGTCGGCCGGTGTTCGATCCGGGTCCCGTACCGGTTGGTCCCACCCAGGCGGATGCCGAGGGCACCGGCGAAGGAGGACTCCACCACACCCGCGTTGGGGCTGGGGTGGGCCCGGGCGTCACGCGACCACGACCGCAGGGCCGCCCCCGCCCGGCCGAGGGAGACAAGGGCCGCCAGCACCCCGCAGAGGCGGGCGCCGGGCAGGTTGAGCAGGTCGTCGAGGCGGGCCGAGGCCCAACCGAACCGCAGGTATCGGGCGTTGCGGTGGCCGACCATGGCGTCCAGCGTGTTCACCGCGCGGTGGACCAGCAGTCCGGGCACCCCCGCGACGGCCCCCCAGACGAGGGGGGCGACCACCGCGTCGGAGGTGTTCTCCGCCACCGACTCCACGACCGCCCGGGCCACCTGGGAGGCGTCCAGCACGCTCGTGTCACGACCCACCAGGGACGTGAGCCGCCCACGGGCCCCGGCAAGGTCCCCCTCGGCCAGCCGCTCCCGTACGGCCGTCGCCTCCCGCTCCAGCGAACGCCCACCGAGCACGGTCCACGTGGCCAGTGCCGTGACGGCCGTCCGCATCACCGGGTGAGGGGCGGTGGCTTTCTCCAGGACGATCCCCACACCCGCGGCGGCACCCACCAGCAGGGCCGTATGGGCGACACCGCGCGGACGGGAGTCCGCGTACAGGCGCTCCTCCAACACCGACGCGGTGGTGCCGAAGCCGGCCACCGGATGGAACCGGCGGGGGTCCCCCCACCACCGGTCGGCGGCGTACCCCAGCAGGAGCCCGGCCGCCCGGGGATCCCACCACGGACGCCTCACGATCCCTCCCTCGGTCCGCGTGCCGCCGCCAGGGCGGTGAGCAGGTGCCGGGCGGTCTCCGGGGGGCGTACGGCCACACGCACCCAGGAGGCGTCCAGACCGGGGAAGGTGTCGGCCCGCCGCACCGCGACGCCCCGCTCGCGCAGACGCGCGTGGACACCCTGGCCCACCCGCACCAGGACGAACGGCGCACGGGACGGCACGAACTCCAGGCCCGCCTCCCGCAGCCCCGCTTCGAGGAACCCACGCCAGCGGTCCAACGTCCGCGCCCGTTCCAGCGCCTCGGGAACGGCGGCCTCGTCCATACAGGCGACGGTGGCGGCGATCGCGGGCGTGGACACCGACCACGGCGTCTGCGCCCGACCCATTTCACGCACCACGGTCTCGTCCCCGACGACGTATCCGGCACGGACGCCCGGGATCGACCAGTGCTTGGTGAGGCTGCGCAGCACCACCAGCCCCTCGACGCGCTCGCAGGCCAAGGACTCCGGTTCCCCCGGCACGGCGTCCATGAACGCCTCGTCGACGACGACCAGCCGTCCGGGCCGGCACAGCCGGCGCAGGGACTCGGCCGGGTGCAGGACACCGGTGGGGTTGGTGGGGTTGCCGACCACCACCAGGTCCGCGTCGTCGGGAACGGTCTCCGGATCCAACGCGAAACCGTCACCGGTCGCACACAGCACCGTCGTGACGGTGCGCCCGGCCTGCTCCAGGGCGGCGTGCGGCTCGGTGAACTGGGGGTGCACCACCACCGGCCGCCGCCACGGACGCAGGCGTGCGATCAGCGTGAACGCCTCCGCCGCGCCTGCCGTCGGCAGGACCTCGGCATTCGACCGTGCGTGCCTTCGCGCGATCGCCGCCCGCGCCGGCCCGGGATCGGGGTAGGAGGAGACGTGGTCCAGGCTGTCGCGCAGCGCTCGGTCGAGCCAGGAGGGACGCTCGCCCTCGTAGACGTTGACGGCCAGGTCCAGCAGGCCCTCGCGCGTCTCGGCGTCGCCGTGGTGTCGCAGCGGGTCGGCCGGCGTGTCGGTCACCGGGGCGGTCGTGGTGGGTGGCGGAGGGTCGACGCCGCCCCGACGGTGTCCGTCGCAGGCCGTGGCGACCCTCCGA
>CALGOD010000383.1 GCA_937957845.1 uncultured Nocardiopsis sp. | reverse complement strand
TCGGCAAGTCCTTCCGCAACGAGATCACGCCGGGCAACTTCATCTTCCGCACGCGCGAGTTCGAGCAGATGGAGATCGAGTTCTTCGTCAAGCCCGGCAGTGACGAGGAGTGGCACCAGTACTGGATCGACGCCCGCCGGCAGTGGTACGTCGACCTGGGTATCTCCAAGGAGAACCTGCGCCTGTACGAGCACCCGCAGGAGAAGCTGTCCCATTACTCCAAGCGGACCGTCGACATCGAGTACCGCTTCAACTTCCAGGGCTCGGAGTGGGGCGAGCTGGAGGGCATCGCCAACCGTACCGACTACGACCTCAAGACCCACTCCGAGGCCTCGGGCGTGGACCTGTCCTACTTCGACCAGGAGAACAACGAGCGCTACTTCCCCTACGTCATCGAGCCCTCGGCCGGTGTCGACCGGGCGGTGCTCACGTTCATGTTGGAGGCCTACAACGTGGACGAGGCCCCCAACGCCAAGGGCAAGATGGAAAAGCGTGCCGTCATGCGCTTCGACCCGCGCCTGGCGCCGGTCAAGGCCGCGGTCCTGCCGCTGTCGCGCAACGCCGACCTGTCGCCCAAGGCGCGCGACCTGGCCGCCAGGCTCCGCAAGCGCTGGAACGTGGAGTTCGACGACGCCGGTGCGATCGGTCGTCGCTACCGCCGCCAGGACGAGATCGGCACCCCGTTCTGCGTCACGGTGGACTTCGACACCCTGGAGGACGAGGCGGTGACCGTGCGCGATCGTGACACCATGTCCCAGGAGCGCGTGTCCCTGGACCGGGTGGAGACCTACCTGTTCGAGCGCCTGCCCGGCTGCTAGGTGGGCCGACCCCGAGGCGTCGTGGACGGGTCTTCCGTCCGTGACGCCTCGGTGGTCTTTCCCGAACCGGGTCAGCCCGCGGTGTAGACCACGAAGGACACCGCTATGTAGTGGCACACGAAGGCCGCGATGGTCAACGAGTGGAAGATCTCGTGGAAGCCGAACCAGCGCGGAGCCGGGTCGGGCCGTTTGAGGCCGTAGACCACGGCGCCGACGCTGTAGAGGACCCCGCCCACCAGGACGAGGATCCACGTCGCCGGGTGGGTCCCGCCCACCAGGTCGGGGATGAACAGCACCGCCACCCACCCGATGGCCAGGTACAGCGCGGTGGACAGCCAGCGCGGAGCGTTGAGCCACAGCAGCTTGAAGCCCACCCCGGCGACCGCCCCGCCCCAGATCAGGGCGAGCATCGCCACGCGCAGTGTGCCTTCGAGCACCAGCAGCACGAACGGCGTGTAGGTGCCGGCGATGATGAGGTAGATGTTCGAGTGGTCCATGCGGCGCAGGAGCTTCTGCGCCCGCGGTGACCAGCGGCCCACGTGGTAGGTCGCCGAGGTGCTGAACAGCAGCACCGAGCTGAGCGCGTACACGGCGCTGGCGATCATGGCGGGAAGGGTGGGGGACAGGGCCACCAGGACGATGCCCGCGGCCAGGGCCAGCGGCGCGGTACCCAGGTGCAGCCATCCACGCAGCCGCGGTTTGACCGCCTCCATCAGGCTCTCGGCCGCGGCCGTGGCCTGGGCGGGGACGGAGAGGGCCGGCTCTTCGCCGGATCCGGGGGCGTTCGGACCGGTCTCCGTGCG
>CALGOD010000382.1 GCA_937957845.1 uncultured Nocardiopsis sp. | reverse complement strand
AGCAGGGCGGCAACCTGCTGCTGCTGGACGAGCCCACCAACGACCTGGACGTGGAAACCCTCGGTTCCCTGGAGAACGCGCTCCTGGAATTCCCCGGCTGCGCCGTGATCACCTCCCACGACCGCTGGTTCCTGGACCGCGTCGCCACGCACATCCTCGCGTGGGAGGGCGACGCCTCCTGGTACTGGTTCGAGGGCAACTTCGACGCCTACGAGCAGAACAAGATCGAGCGTCTGGGACCTGAGGCCGCGCGTCCGCACGCGGTCACCTACCGCAAGCTCACCCGCGACTGAGCGTTTCCGGATGGGATCGGTCCGCCCGGTCCCGTTCGGCATGTCGAGCCCGTGGCCGGAATCTCGTTCCGACCACGGGCTTGGCCGTTCACCCCACGGGCGACAGACCTTCGCGGCCGCCGCGAAGGCCGCTCCGGTGCGGGGTGGCGCGCCCGGACACCCCTGGTCATGAGGTCCACTTGTGAGTTCCGGGGTGTGGCATACCCTGGGGGCGATGACTGCCGAGCGTGATTCCCACCAGAGTGCGCGCGATGAGCCCGTGCGCAAGACGTTCTACGAGGCCGTGGGCGGTGAGGAGGCCTTCGTCCGCCTGACCCGCCGTTTCTACGAGGGGGTGGCCGAGGACCCCGTCCTGCGGCCGATGTATCCCGAGGAGGACCTCGGTCCCGCCGAGGAGCGCCTGCGCCTGTTCCTCATCCAGTACTGGGGCGGCCCGCGCACCTACAACGAGATGAGGGGGCACCCCCGACTGCGGATGCGGCACGTCCCCTTCCGCATCGGCGCCACCGAACGCGACCTGTGGCTCAAGCACATGCGCGACGCGGTGGACTCCCTCGACCTGCCCGAGGAGCTGGAGCGGCCGCTGTGGGAGTACATGGTCATGGCCGCGCACAGCATGGTGAACGTCCCGGAGGAGGCACAGGTCCCCCCGGTGTCGAACCCGACACGGGTGTCGGTCTCCCCCTCCAAGGACGAGGACGACGACGGCGAGACCGTCAGTATCTCCCTGAAGTGACGTGGTGGAACCGCTCCCCGGGCCGGGGGACTCAGGAGTACTCGGCGAGCAGTGCGCGCTCGGCGGCGTTGAGTCGCCGAGCGCTCTGCGTCGGCACGTCGAAGCCGACCATCACCGTCCTGGCCCGCAGGTACACCTTGGTGTCGTCGAGGATCTCGTAGGCCAGGGTGAAGCTGGCGTTGCGTACCTCGGTCACCCACATCTCCACGCGCACGGGCTCTGACCTGGGCAGCAGGGGCGCCACGTAATCGGCCTCCTGGCGGGCCACGACCGTGGCCCCGAAGACCTCCTCGCCGTCGTACACCCCCTCGTAACGCAGGAACGAGATCCTGGCGTCCTCCAGGTAGGTCAGCATCCGCACGTTGTTGACGTGGTGCTGCGGGTCGAGGTCGGCATAGCGGACCTGGGCCAGGTGCACGTGACGTCGGGGCTCCGCACCGGTACCGACGGGTCCGGCCTCGGTCTGTGTCACTCCGGAATCCTCTCGCGCTGCTCTCCTGGGGGGTGGGACATCCTCGATTGTCTCAACACCCGCAGGTCGAACAGGCTGTCATCCCTGTGTTGTTGCTCTCCCGGTGCCCGGCCGACCGGGCACCGGGAGGCGAAGGACGTCAGCCCGCCTGGAGTCCCAGGTGGTGGGCGAGGAAGGCCAGCTGTTCGGCGTTGAGCGCCACGCTGCGGCTCACCGAACGTGAACTGTGGCCGACGTCGGACTCCCTGCGCAGCAGGATCGGCCTCTCCTCCACAGGGGCCGACGTGGCGTGCTGCATCCGCGCGCACAGTTTGCGCGCGTGCAACGGGTCCACGCGGGTGTCGTTGTCGAACACGCTGAACAGGGTCGCCGGGTAGCGGGTGCCCTCACGCACGTTGTGGTACGGGGAGTAGCCCAGGAGCCATCCCAGCTGTTCGGGGTCGTCGGCGGTGCCGTACTCGACGTTCCACAACTGGCCCAGTCCGAACCGCTCGTAGCGGACCATGTCCAGCAACGGGGCCGAACAGACGGCGGCGGTGAACAGGTCCGGCCGCTGGGTCACCATGGCGCCCACCAACAGTCCGCCGTTGCTGCCGCCCATGACGGACAGGTGCTCGGGGTCGGTGACACCGGTGGCGATCAGGTGCTCGGCCGCCGCCGCGCAGTCGTCGAAGACGTTCTGCTTGTCGGCGAGCATCCCCGCCTGATGCCACTCCTCGCCCTCCTCCAGGCCACCGCGCAGGTTGGCGACGGCGTACACGCCGCCCGCGCGCACCCAGGCCAGGGCCACCGCCGAGTAGGCGGGGGTGAGGGAGATCCGGAAACCGCCGTACCCGTACAGGATGGTCGGTCGGGGCCCCTCCGCCGGGGCCTGGGGCGACACCACCAGCATGCGCACGGTCGTGCCGTCCTTGGAGGTGTAGGCGACCTGCTCCACCCTCACCTCCGGCAGGTCGATCTCGCCGGGGGCGTCGGCCCACAACGACACCTCGCCCGTGAGCGCGTCGTAGCGGTACACCGACGAGGGGTGGGTGCTGTCGGTGTAGCCGAACCAGGCCTCGTGCCCGCCCTCGGGACGTTCGACGACTCCGCCGATGGTGCCCAGGCCGGGCATGGTGAGCTCGCCCAGGCGTTCGCCGGTGGACAGGGCGTGTCGGGTGATCCCGCTGATCGCGTGGCGGCTGTGGGAGACCAGTAGTTCGGGCCGGTCCATCCCGTCCAGGATCGCGTACCCCTCCAAGACCGCGTCGGGGTCCTCCGGGACCAGGGTGGTCCAGTTCTCGTACGCGGGGTCGGAGGGGTCGGCCACGCACAGGCGACCACGGGGGGCCTCCCGGTCGGTGAACAGGTACAGGCGCCCGTCGCGTTCCACGTGCGGGTACAGGGAGGCGTCCACGTTCTCCTGGATCGTCCGCAGGCGGGGTCGGTCCAGGTCCCCGTCGGAGAGGTCGGCGATCCAGGCGTCGGTGGCCGCCGAGGTTCCGCGGTTGGAGAGCAGGACGAACCAGCGTCCGTCCCGGCTCACGATCGGGGTGAAGTACTCGGTCTTGTCGCGGCCCTCACCGAAGATCAGGGAGTCCTTTGCGGTGGGGGTGCCCACCCTGTGCAGGTAGACCCGACGGTGGTAGCTCTCCTCCCCCTCGGGAACCTGTTCGGGAGGCAGACGTCGCACGTAGTAGAAGGCGGAGGAGTCGGGCAGCCACGCGATCGGGCTGTACCTGACCCTGCTGATGGGACCGTCCACCACATCGCCGCTGTCGACGTCCATGATCCTGAGCATGGACTCCTCGTCACCGCCCTCGGAGAGCTGGTAGGCGAGCAGGCGTCCGGAGTGGTCGGGCCTCCACGCGTCCAGGGTGGTCAGGCCCTCGGGATCGAGTGCGCCGGGGTCCACCAGGGCTCGCTCGGGGCCGTCGCCGTCCTGGACGTAGAGCACACCGTGCTCCTGTTCGGCGGTGCGGCGGACGAAGAATCGGCGGTCGCCCCGCCACACGGGCGCCCCCACGCTCCCCGCACCCATCAGGGAACGTACGTGGTCGGCGAACCATTCACGTGTGGTGAAGCGAGAGCGGACCTCGGCGTATAGGTCGTCCTGCGCCGTCGCCCACTCCTTGGTCTGCGCCGACTCCTCCTCCAACCACCGGTAGGGGTCATCGACCATGTGGCCGTGCAGGTTCTCGATGATGTCCAGCCGTGCGGCCGGGGGATAGCGGAGTTCACGCATGTTCCGCACTCTATCCACCGCTGTTGGACACGATGTTCCCGGCGCGGCGGCAACCTGGAACAGGCGGTGGTCGGCGCACAATAGGCGCATCGCGGGGTGGTGGAGGAGGCTCCCGGCGGCCGGACGGAAATTGGGGTGGCGCCGGGACGGTCCGACCACGCACACTTGATGCGGGACGCAACTCGGCGGGACCACCGGGAGGTCCGTGTGGCAAGGCGTACGGAACCACCGATCCTCGGATCGGTGCACAGGGAGGTCTCCTGGCTGGCCGATCGGCTGGCCGGGGAGGAGACACGGCCGTCACAGACGACGGTTGGGGCGACACAATGAGCGCCCGACGCAGCCGGGAGGGTGGTCCAGGCACCGCCCGCCGCCATGTGCTGCTGCTCAACGCCAGCTTCGAACCATTGACGACACTGCCTCTGCGCAGAGCGATCCTGCTCGTTCTGCGGGAGAAGGCGGAGATCATCCACCAGGACGAGGCGGGGGCGCTGCTGCACTCGGCGACACGTTCCTACGACGTGCCGTCGGTCATCAGGCTCCGCCGCTACATCAGTGTCCCGTACGGCCGCAGGGTACCGCTCACCCGGGTGGCGCTCATGCGCCGGGACAGGCACACCTGTGGTTACTGCGGGAAGAAGGCCGAGACCATCGACCACGTCATCCCGCGTAGCCGTGGTGGGGCGCATGTGTGGGAGAACGTGGTGGCGGCCTGCAAACCATGTAACCACCGCAAGGCCGACAAGTTCCTGGACGAACTCGGTTGGGAGCTGCACATCACCCCCAAGGTGCCCAAGGGACCCCACTGGCGTCTGATCAACGGCGATCTCCACGGCGATCCCCAATGGGAGCCGTACATGGCCCACCTGGCCGCCTGAGGCGGCGGGACCGGGACCGGGCGTCCC
>CALGOD010000381.1 GCA_937957845.1 uncultured Nocardiopsis sp. | reverse complement strand
GCGGTCAGCTCGGGGTCCTCCAGTGCCGTGCCGATGTCGCGCAGCACCTTGGATCCCAGCTCACCATCGACCAGGCGGTGGTCGAAGGACAACGACAGGGTCGTCACCTTACGGACGGCGAGTTCGCCCTCGTGCACCCACGGCATGTCCCGGATCTGTCCGAAGGCGAGGATCGCGGCCTCGCCCGGATTGATGATCGGGGTGCCCGCGTCCACGCCGAACACGCCGACGTTGGTGATGGTGATGGTGCCGCCGGACATGTCGGCCGGGCTGGTCTTACCCGCCCGTGCGGTCTCGGTCAGCTTCTTCAGGTCCGCCGCCAGTTCCGGCAGGGTCTTGGCGTCGGCGTCCTTGATGTTGGGCACCACCAGGCCGCGCTCGGTGGCCGCCGCGATCCCCAGGTTCACGTAATCCTTGATCACGATCTCCTGGTTGTCCTCGTCCCAGGAGGCGTTGATCTCCGGGTGCCGCCGGACCGCCATGAGCAGGGCCTTGGCGACCAACAGGAGCGGGGAGACCCGCACGTCGGCGAAGTCGGGCCGCTCCCGCAGACGTGCGACGGCCCTCATCGTCCCGGTGACGTCCACCTGGAGGAACTCGGTCACGTGCGGCGCGGTGAACGCGCTGCCGACCATCGCCGCGGCCGTGTGCTTGCGCACGCCCTTGACGGGGATGCGCCGCTCGCGCGCGGCGCGGTCCACGGTGACCTGGGGCTCCGCCTTCTCGGGGACGGCGGGCGCCTGGGCCGCCTCGGCCGCGGCGCGGACGTCCTCACGCGTGATGACGCCGCCC
Source organism: uncultured Nocardiopsis sp. (assembly GCA_937957845.1). Taxonomy (GTDB): domain Bacteria; phylum Actinomycetota; class Actinomycetes; order Streptosporangiales; family Streptosporangiaceae; genus Nocardiopsis. Next base: position 3,837 of record CALGOD010000381.1, on the reverse strand, counting down.
TCACCCGTCGGGGTGACCGATCCCAGGTCCACGCCCAGGTCCTTGGCGAGCTTGCGCACCGGAGGCTTGGCCAGTGGACGTCCGGACGACGGGGCGGCGGGGCCCGGCACGGTCTCCCTCACCGCCGGCGTGTCCGCCGGCACGGGCTCGGCCGGCCTGGGCACGGGCGGCGACACCGGGCCCGAGGGGGCGGGACGGCGACGCGGACGACGTTGGGTGGACGCCGCCTTCTCCCCGTAGCCGACCAGCGGCTTCTCCCGCTCCTCGGTCTCCTCGGCCGCGCCCGTGGAGGGGGCGCTCGCCGTGCCGCCGGTGCCGTCGTCCACGGTGATGATCACCGTTCCCACGTCCACCGTCTGGCCCTCTTCGACCAGCAGTTCGTGCACCTTGCCCGCGTACGGGCTCGGCAGCTCGACGACGGCCTTGGCCGTCTCGATCTCGCAGATCATCTGGTTGACCTCGACCTCGTCACCCGGTTTGACGTACCAGGTGAGGAGTTCGGCCTCGACCAGGCCCTCTCCCACGTCGGGCAGCTTGAACGACTGCACGCCGCCGACGGCGGGTCCATTCTTGGAAATCGTCATGCTCTTCGGTTTCCCCGCTCCCCTAGTACGCGAACGCCCGGTCAACACCGTCCAGAACGCGGTCAAGGTCCGGAAGGTAGTACTCCTCAAGACGCGACTGCGGATACGGCGTGTCGAAGGCGGCAACACGGATCACCGGTGATTCCAGGTGGTAGAAGCACTCCTCGGTCACCCGGGCGGCGATCTCCGCGCCGGGGCCTCCGGTGAGGGTGGCCTCGTGGGTCACGACCAGGCGGCCGGTCTTGCGCACCGACTCGAACACGGTCGTGTAGTCCACCGGGGAGAGCGAACGCAGGTCGATGACCTCGATGGAGTGGTCGGTGTCGGCCTCGGCCGCCTGCAGGGCGGTCTTGACCATGGGTCCGTACGCCAGCAGGGTCACGTCCGTGCCGGGACGCGCCACACGGGCGACGCCCATGGGGGTGGCCTCGGCGATGGGGGCTTCGGTGTCGACCTCGGCCTTCTCGTAGTAGCGCCGCTTGGGCTCCAGGAAGACGACCGGGTCCTCGCTGCGGATGGCCTGCTGGATCATCCAGTAGGCGTCCTCGGGGTTGGCGACCGTCACCACGCGCAGACCCGCGGTGTGCATGAAGTACGCCTCGGGGGACTCGCTGTGGTGTTCCACGGCGCCGATGCCGCCACCGTAGGGGATGCGCATGACCACGGGCACGCTGAGCTTGCCCGCCGAGCGGCGGCGCATCTTGGCCAGCTGGGTGAAGGTCTGGTTCGTCGCCGGGAAGAAGAACCCGTCGAACTGGATCTCGACCACGGGTCGGTAGCCGCGCAGGGCCATACCGATCGCGGTGCCGACGATGCCGGACTCGGCGAGCGGGGTGTCTATGACACGGTCGGCTCCGAAGTCCTTGTACAGGCCGTCGGTGACCCGGAAGACTCCGCCGAGCTTACCGACGTCCTCGCCCATGACGAGGACCTTGGGGTCGTGTTCCATCGCGGCACGCAGACCGGCGTTGATGTCCTTACCGGTGGTGAGGTTGGTTCCCATGGCCTAGCGGCCTCCTTCCGCGCCCACGCCCTCGAAGGAGGACAGGTAGTCGGCGAACTCGGCTCGCTGGTGGTCGATGTGGACGTTGGGCTCGGCGTAGACCTCGTGGAAGATGTCGAGCGGCTCGGGGTCGGGCAGGGCGCGGCACTCGGTGCGCACCTGTTCGCCCAGCCTGTCGGCCTCGGCGTCGACGGAGGCGAAGAACTCCTCGTCGGCCAGGCCGTTCTTCTCCAGGTAACGGCGCACCCTGAGGATCGGGTCCTTGGCCTTCCACTCGTCCAACTCGGCGGCCTCACGGTAGCGGGTGGGGTCGTCGTTGGTGGTGTGGGCGCCCATCCGGTAGGTGAACGCCTCGATGAGCGTGGGGCCGTTGCCCTCACGGGCGTTGTCCAGCGCGGCGCGGGTGACCGCCAGGCAGGCCAGGACGTCGTTGCCGTCCACGCGCAGACCGGGGAAGCCGAACCCGGCGGCGCGACGGTAGATCGGCACGCGGGCCTGGCGCTCCAGGGGCTCGGAGATGGCCCACTGGTTGTTCTGACAGAAGAAGACCACCGGGGCGTTGTTGACCGCGGCGAAGTTGAACGCCTCGTTGGTGTCGCCCTGGCTGGTGGCCCCGTCTCCGAAGTAGGAGATGACGGCGGTGCCGTTCTCGCCGCCGACGGCGCCGTCGCGCTGGACGCCCATGGCGTAGCCGGTGGCGTGCAGAGCCTGGCTGCCGATCACGATCGTGTACAGGTGGAAGCCCAGCGCATGGGGGTCCCAACCGCCGTTGGTGACGCCGCGGAACATGCCGAGCAGTTCCTTGGGGGCGATGCCCCGGCACCAGGCGACGCCGTGTTCACGGTAGGAGGGGAAGGCCATGTCGTCGTCCCGCAGCGCACGGCCGGAGCCGATCTGCGCGGCCTCCTGCCCGAGCAGTGAGGCCCACAGCCCCAACTCGCCCTGACGCTGGAGGGATACGGCCTCGCTGTCGACCCGGCGTACCAGGACCAGGTCGCGGTAGAGCGCGCGGACTTCCTCCGCGCTGATGTCCAAGGGATAGTCGGGATGCCCCGTCAGCTCCCCTTCCGGTGTCAGGAGCTGGATAAGCTCCGGTTCCTCGTGCGCGGTGGTGTCCGACACGTCGCTCCTCGGGATTCTCAGGGCCGAATTCGCGTGGGTGAACGCTGCTCGGCCAAATCACGGCCCGCCCTCCCGGGGTGGTGGGAGAGGCGGACAGCCCTCCCCATATCGTGACAGACCTCACCGTGGAGAGCGCAAGCCCCCAGCGTCACTTTTCAGCTTCAGCCCATCATCCTGGGCCGTCGGACAGGGGAACTACCAGGGCTTCCTAGCATTGGCAAGGCCCTGGGACAACACCTTGACACCACTCGGCGGAGGGCATGACGACGCCCGGACGGTCCGAAGGGACGGGACCGTCCGGGCGTGCCGTGGAAGCCTGATTCACGTCCGGGGAGACCGGAGGAGCATCCGCTTCCCCGCGGATTCCTCCGATCATCGGATGACATGGGCGGGGGATGACACGAGGGAGAAGGCCGTGGAGGCCATGAGCCTCGCCTCGTGCGGGGTCGTTCGGCGAGGGCTGCGCGTGGCGCGGCCCTTGAGGGCGGAGAGGGCGGGTGGGACGCCGCTCACCCAGAGGGCCCTAGGGAACGCGCATCCCGAGATCACGCGCGTAGTCGGTGAGCATCTCCCGGAGCTGGCGACGGGCGCGGTGCAGTCGGGACATCACCGTTCCCAACGGGGTCCCCATGCGCTCGGCCACCTCCTTGTAGGCGTAGCCCTCGATGTCGACGAGGTAGATGACCTCCTGGAACTCCTCGGGCAGCCGCGCGAGCGCCTGCTTGATGTCGGAGTCGGGAAGGCGGTCGAGGACCTCGTTCTCAGCGGACCGCATACCGGAGGACGTGTGCGTCTCGGCCGCGGCGAGCTGCCAGTCCTTGATCTCGTCGGTGGTCTCCTGGCGCGGTTCGCGCTGCTTCTTGCGGTAGCCGTTGATGAAGGTGTTGGTCAGGATTCGGTAAAGCCAGGCACGGAGATTCGTACCCGTACGGAACTGGTGGAAATTGGCGAACGCCTTGGTGAAGGTCTCCTGAACGAGATCCTCCGCGTCGGCGGGGTTTCGCGTCATCCGCAGGGCCGTGGGATAGAGCTGGTCCGCGAACGGCGTCACCGCGGTGGCGAAGTCCAGCTTCTGCTCTTCCTCGCGGATCTCACCGGTCGTGGAGGTCTGGTCCATTTCGATAGTCG
>CALGOD010000380.1 GCA_937957845.1 uncultured Nocardiopsis sp. | reverse complement strand
AGAGGGGGGAGGAGTCCGCCGAGAAGGCCGCGGAGACCGTGGCCGTGACCGCGGAACCGGCGGGGCGGGGCATGAAGGTACTGCTCGTGGACCACGAGGACTCCTTCGTCAACACCCTGGCCGACTACGTGCGTCGTCACGGGGCCGAGGTCACCACCGTGCGCTACGGGTTCGATCCCTCCCTGCTGGACCGTTTGGCTCCCGACCTGGTGGTGCTCTCACCGGGACCCGGGATGCCCCAGGACTTCGCCATGTCGGCTCTGCTGGACGAACTGGCCGCCCGGAGCCTTCCGGTGTTCGGGGTGTGCCTGGGGCTGCAGGGGATGGTGGAGCACGCCGGGGGAGAGCTGCGCACCCTGGAGGAGCCGGTACACGGCAAGTCCGGACGCGTACGGGTCGACGGGGGGCGGCTCCTGAGCGGTTTGGGGGAGAACGGGTCCTTCCCCGCGGCCCGCTACCACTCCACCTACACCGTTCCCGAACTGGTCAAGAACTTCGAGGTCACCGCGGTGTTGGAGGGCGGGACGCCCGTCGTGATGGCGATCGAGGACCCGGCGGCGCGGTGGTACGCGGTGCAGTTCCACCCCGAGTCGATCCTCACCGCGGGCGTCGGTGAGGACATCGTCGCCAGGGCCCTGAACCTGGCCCGAGGCTGAACGGCCCAGGCCCGGCTCTCCACGCCCGAGGGCCCGCGTCACGTACCGCGCGGGCCCTCGACATAGGCCCTTACCTGCACACATGGCACTTTTTCGAAAAAAGTCGGACGGAAAGTTTGACCAACTCGTTACAGGTCAGTGGTTGTGCATGGGTATTTTGCTTTCGATTCTCGGAATCATCCTCATTGTCGCCGGCGTTCTCGGAGTGCTGCGGGGTCAGCTTCTCTGGGGCATCATCGCCATCGTCGTCGGGCTCTTCGTCGCGCCCGGTTACTTCTACGGCCTCTGACGTTGGGGGCGCGCTTCCGCCGACGGCCGCGAACGGTGGCCACGACCCCCACGTCCGAGCACGGGCCGGGCGCCCGACCGGATCGATCGGTCGGGCGCCCGGCCCGTGCTCCTGTCTCTCCCCGGCTCCGTCAGCGGACCGTCACCGGCCCCGTGTACCCTCGTGGAGGCTGGTCAGCCGTGTCCCCACCACGCCCCGTGCCCCCGAATCCGGGTCGCGGCTCCCAGGCGTGCGTCCGGGCGCGGGAACACGAACGGGAGGCATGCTGTGAAGAGGGTCGAGCCGCAGGTCCGTCTGGTGGCGCGTCCACAGGTGGACTACGACGCCATCGCCGACTACCTCAAGGAGGTCGGGGGAGAGGCGTGGCTGGAGCGCTTCGACCGCGGGGAGCTCGACGCCCACCTCAACGACCCGCAGAACCTCGCCGAGTTCGCCGGGCGGCTGTGCTACCGCTC
>CALGOD010000379.1 GCA_937957845.1 uncultured Nocardiopsis sp. | reverse complement strand
CCTGATGGACGATCGGCACCCGCCTCCTGCGACCCACCAGCCCAAAGGCCTCCTTCCCGACCGTTTTCGCCCCGATACCGTCAGCCCCCCTTTTTTTCCCACACCCACCGCACCCGCACCCATGCCCGAGGGCCCACCGGGTAGGGGGCACGTACAAGACCGGGAAATCCTTGGGCAAGGCAGCCCGTCCGGGTCGACGTGGCGCACCCGGCGTGAGCAGCATGGACCCGAGGATGGCCCGCACAGCGAACCCCACGAAGGAGGTGAGCGGGGCGGGGACACACGCCCCGCGGACACATGGACCTGGGTTTCCTGCGACCTTTGTACGAAAGCGATGCCCCGGTGGCCTCGGTCCACCTGGACACCGGCCGCGACAGGACCGACGCCGACAAGGAACTGGAACTACGCTGGCGCCACCTGCAAAGCGAACTGTCCGCCCTGGGAGCCGACAAAGCCACCCTGGACGTCCTTGAGGACGCGGTCAAGGAAGGCACCTCCCGGGCGTTCGGCGACCACGGCCACTCCCTGTTCGCCTCCCAAGGGCGACTGTTGGGCTCCTACACCCTCTCCGAACCACCCGCACAGGACCGTGCCCGGCTGCTACCCATCCCCGACCCGCTTCCCCTGGTCGTGGACCGGGGCCGTCAACTGCCCTACGTGCTGGTGGCCCTGGACCGGGTCAACGCCAAAGTGTCGGCCTACACCGCCCGACCCACCACCGAACCGGCCTCCGAACAGGAGTTCACCGGCGCCGACCTGCGCAACATCGACACCATGGGACGCGGCGGCCCCGGAGTGCTGAGCGGCTACAACGGCCGCTTCGACGGGCAGAACTTCGCCAACGAGACCTGGCGCGAGAACGCCAGCAGGATCGCCCAACACGTACGTGACGCGGTCGCCAAGGTCAACGCCCAAGTGATCTTCGTGGGCGGTGACGAAGAGGCCATCGCCTACCTGCGCGACAACATCGCAGAACGCAGACTCACCATCCCGATCCGCCTGGTACCGGGAGGAAGGGGCGGCCCCGACGCCGAGGAGCGCCTGCACCAGGCCGCGGCGGAAGCGCTACGCGACTTCGTCGTCGAAGGCCACGACGACATCATCGCCGACTACCGACAAAAACTCGCCAACGACCAGGCCGTACGCGGAACCGAACCGACCCTGCCCATGCTCTCGGAGGGACGGGTCAGGACCCTGCTGTTGGGCGCCGACCGCGAAGACGAACCCCAAGTATGGGGCTCTCCCCACGAACCGATCCTGGTGGCCAAGGCACCCGCCGCCCTGGACGACCCCGACGCCGCCTTCCAGGCCCCCGCCAGCGCACTGATGCTGCGCTCGGCGGTGGCCTCCGACGCCGAGTTCAACGAACTCCTCGAACACGGCCACACCAGTGATGACAGCGGCGCCATCCTGCGCTTCGCCAAGTCACCGCAGGAACAGCTCTGACGGTGACCGGCGGCCGCACCGGTTCCGGCGGCCGCCGGGGCGGGGCTCCCCTTTTTTTCTCAGGGGTCCCCGGCCATCCCCAGCAGGGCGAGCAGTTCGGCCTCGGTGACCAGGTCGATGCGCTGCCCACGCTCACGGTAGGACTGGGCACGCAGGTGTTTGGCGGTCTTGCCCACACCATCGTGGCGGCCGATGACGAGCACATCGGTCTTCTTCGTGACGTTCTTGGCCGGATGGCCACCCGCCTCGGCCACACGCCGCCACACCTCGGGCTTGTCCATGGACTCAAGATCACCCGAGACGCACACGGTACGTCCGAACAACGGCCCCGAGGGGTCGGCGTCGACACAAGGCCGGGGCAGCACCGCCTGCGCGGCCCGCTGCCACTTACCGAACCGGTCCCCGCCCTGCACCTGCACACCCACCACCTCGGCGGCCTCCACCGAAACGGCGGCCCGCACCTGATGCACCCGCAACCGGGCGGCGCGGGACAACTCCTCCAACGAGGAAGCGCCGTACCGTTCCATGGCCGCGATCATGATGCGCGCGGCGGCCTCGGCGTCCTCATCGGCCCTGTGGTGGTTCCTCATCCGATGGCCGATGTGGGCGCACACCGTCGGCAACCGGTGATCGGGCAGCCCATCCCAGGTCCGCCGTGACAGCGCCAACGTGCACGCGTACCGCCACGCCGGATGGGACAACCCGGTGTGCCCACAGGCCTGACGCAACACCCCCATGTCGAAGGCGGCGTTGTGCGCCACCAGGGGATCACCGTCGGCGAACTCCACGATACGCGCGTGCACCTGCTCCCACCCGGGAGCGTCGACCACATCGGCGGCGGTGATGCCGTGCACCCTGGTGTTGTGAGGGGAGAAGAAACCCACCCGCTCCGGCGGACGGATCAAGGTGGTGTACCGGTCCACGACCTGACCGTCACGTACCCGCACCAGCCCGACCGCGCACGCACTGCCACGATCGTGGTTGGCCGTCTCGAAATCGATCGCGGTCCAGGTGTGGGACACCGCAAACCTCCTACCACCAGGGGACCCCTCGAGGGTAGCGCCGCCGGGACACCACCGCGCACCCAACGCCCGACCCCGGTGCGGACCGTGACCGTGCTCTCCCACAGCACCGCCCGAAAGGTGCGGGGCGCGACCTCGACCACCGAGCGCCCGCCGGTTTCTCCGAGGCCGGTGGAAGAACCCATCGGCGCGACCCTCGACACCGCAACGGCCGGCAAGGGGGGCGAAGAATGGCGGGGGAGGGGGCCCACGCACCCCGAGGCCCGGGGGAGCGGGACCGACCCGGCCATGCCGGGGCCCCGCCGGGTGTCGACTCCCCGGGCAGGGGTAGTGCGCCACCTGAGTACGCGGCCTGCGTGAACACCCACGAAAAAGAGTAAGTTTGGCGGGATTGTGGTAAAAGTTAGGCGTGGCGAACTTTAAAGATGAGGCCCCCACACGCCGATGGTCACCAGGGCTCACCACCATGGTGGCCCTGACGCTGACCCTGAGCGCCTGCTCCGCCTCCACCGACCAGACCCGCGACGACGACCGACCCCTGGTCCTGACCACCTTCACCGTGCTCGCCGACATGACCCGCAACGTCGCGGACGGCCGCGTCCAAGTCGCCTCACTCACCCGCCCCGGCGCCGAGATCCACGGCTACGAACCCACCCCCGACGACCTCGTCCGCGGCCAGAACGCCGACCTGATCCTGGAGAACGGCCTGGGCCTGGAAGCCTGGTTCAGCCAATTCACCGCACAGGTCCAAGCCCCCACCGCCCAACTCAGCGACGGCGTCCAGACCATCCCCATCTCCTCCGGCGAACACCAAGGCCAACCCAACCCGCACGCCTGGATGTCCCCCGACAACGCCCACATCTACGTCGACAACATCCGCCACGCCCTCACCGAACTCGACCCCGAAGGCGAAAGCACCTACACCGAGGCCGCACAGACCTACAAGGACCAGATCAGCGAGGTCGGCGACTACCTACGCACCGAACTGGCCGAGGTCCCCGACAACACCCGAGCCCTGGTCACCTGCGAAGGCGCCTTCTCCTACCTGGCACGCGACGCCGACCTGACCGAGATGTACCTGTGGCCGGTCAACGCCGAATCCCAAGGCACCCCCCAACAGACCGCCGCCGTCACCGAATTCGTACGCGACAACCAGGTCCCCACCATCTTCTGCGAAAGCACCGTCAACGACGGCGCCCAACGCTCCGTGGCCCGCGAAACCGGCGCGCACATGGGACAGACCCTCTACGTCGACTCCCTGTCCCAAGAAGACGGCCCCGTCCCCACCTACCTGGACCTGCTACGCCACGACGCCGAGGCCATCGTCACCGGACTCAAAGGGGAAACCGGATGAACGCCGCCATCGAGGTCACCGACACCACCGTCCGCTACGGTGACGTCCTGGCCCTGGACAACGTCAACCTGTCCCTACCCCCAGGCCGCGTCTGCGGCCTCCTGGGCACCAACGGATCAGGCAAGTCCACCCTGTTCAAGACCGTACTCGGCCTGGTCCCCGCCGACCACGGCCGCATACGCATCCTCGGACACACCAACACCCAAGCCCGACGCAAAGGACTCCTCGGCTACGTACCCCAATCCGAACAGGTCGACTGGGCCTTCCCCGTACGCGTACGCGACGTGGTGATGATGGGCCGCTACGGACACATGTCGGCGCGCCGCAGACCCCGCCCCGCCGACCACCAGGCCCTCACCCACGCCCTGGAACGCACCCACCTGAGCGACCTGGCCGACCGCCAGATCGGCGCCCTGTCCGGCGGACAACGCAAACGCGCCTTCATCGCCCGCGCCATCGCCCAGAACGCCCAAGTACTCCTGCTCGACGAACCCTTCGCCGGAGTCGACAAACGCTCCGAAGAGCACATCGTCGAACTCCTCCGACAACTGGGCGCAGAAGGCCACACCCTGCTGGTGTCCACCCACGACCTGGCCCAAGTACCCGACCTGTGCGACCAGGCCCTCCTCCTGCAACGCCGCGTCATCGCCCACGGCCACCCCGCACACGTCCTGCACCCCGACAACCTCATGCAGGCCTTCGGCACCCACACCGACCAGGAGGCCCGGGCATGGACATGCTGACGACCGCAACGGAATGGTTCACCATCCCCTGGAGCTTCGCGTTCATCCAACGCGCCCTGCTCGTCAGCGTGGTCGCCGGAGTGGTGTGCGCCGTCCTCTCCTGCTGGATGACCCTGATCGGCTGGTCCCTGATGGGCGACGCCGTCTCCCACGCCGTCCTGCCCGGAGTGGTGCTGTCCTACATGTTCGGGCTTCCCTTCGCCGCCGGAGCACTGGCCTTCGGCGCCGGATCGGTCGCCCTGATCGGCGTGGTCAACCGCACCTCCCGCGTCAAGGAGGACGCCGTCATCGGCGTGGTCTTCACCGCCATGTTCGCCCTGGGCCTGGTCCTGATCTCCCGCGTCCCCAGCCAGACCGACCTGGGACACATCCTGTTCGGCAACGTCCTGGGAGTCTCCGACACCGACATCTGGCAGATCCTCCTCCTGGGCGCGGCGGTACTGATCGTGATCTGGTACAAACACCGCGACCTGACCCTGTACGCCTTCGACCCCGTCCACGCCCACGCCATGGGCATCAACCCACGCCTACTGGAGACCCTGCTGCTGGGCCTGCTGTCGGTGACCGTGGTGGTGGCGCTACAGGCGGTGGGCATCGTCCTGGTCGTGGCCATGGTCATCATCCCCGGAGCGACCGCCTACCTGCTCACCGACCGGTTCGAGCACATGCTCCTGATCTCCTCGGCGGTGGCGGTGGCCGCAGCCGTGACCGGGGTCTTCACCAGCTTCCACCTGAACGTGTCCACCGGCGGGGCGATCGTGCTCGCCCAGGCCACCGCCTTCGCCCTGGCCTACCTGTTCTCCCCCCGCCAAGGCGTGCTGTTCAAGGGCCGCATCGCGCGCCGCCGACGCGCACGCACCCCCGGCCACTGACAACCCCAAGGCCCCACCCGCCCCCGCACCCACCACAAAGCCCGGCCCCGACACGACACGGAGCCGGGCTTTGACACACCCCCACCCTGGCCCTCCCCGACCCTTGGCCGCCACCGCACCCGCCCCGTGCCACAACGGCCGCAACGTGCGCCAGCACCCACCGCCCCACCCCCGGTGGGCCCCCCGTCACCGGCCTAGCCTTCACCTACCTCGGGTGGTTCCGCGCCGACCGCCACCGGCGGACGCGGCCCCCACCCCGACGCACAAGGACGGCCATGACGCTTCTCCTCGCCCACGTCAGCGACCTGCACCTGGACGGCACCGCACGCGCCACCGAACGCGCCACCCGCACAGTGGACTACCTACGCCACCTGCCCCAGGCCCCCGACGCACTCCTGGTCACCGGCGACATCGCCGACCACGCCACCACCGACCAGTACCACCAGGCCGCACGACTACTGGACCTGCCCTTCCCCGTACTGGTCTGCCCCGGAAGCCACGACGACCGCGCGGCGATGCGCCAGGCGATGCTGAACCTTCCCCCCACCAAGGAACCCTTCAACCACCTCCACCAGGTGGCCGGCGCAGCCGTTTTGACCTGCGACTCCACC
>CALGOD010000378.1 GCA_937957845.1 uncultured Nocardiopsis sp. | reverse complement strand
AGGGGATAGGCTTGACAACGTGAGTCTGCGCTTCTATGACACCAGTGCCCGACAGGTCCGCGATTTCGTTCCCCTGCGTGAGGGGACCGCGTCCCTGTACCTGTGTGGTGCCACGGTGCAGGCACCGCCGCACATCGGACACATCCGGTCCGGAGTGAACTTCGACATCCTGCGACGCTGGATGACGCACCTGGGGTACGACGTCGTCTTCTGCCGCAACGTCACCGACATCGACGACAAGATCATCCAGGTGGCGGCCGCCGAGGGTGTGCCGTGGTGGCAGGTCAGCGAACGCAACCAGCGCGCCTTCACCCACGCCTACGAGACGCTGGGCTGCCTGCCGCCCACCGTCGAGCCGCGGGCCACCGGGCACGTGCCCGAGATGATCGAGCTCATGCACCGCCTCATCGACGCGGGCCACGCCTACGCCGCCGACGACGGTTCCGGTGACGTCTACTTCGACGTACGCTCCTACCCGCCCTACGGCGAACTGTCCAACCAGCGCCTGGACCAGGTCGTGGAGTCGGCCGACTCCGACCCGGGCCGGAGCAAGCGCGATCCCCGGGACTTCGCCCTGTGGAAGGGCGCCAAGCCGGGCGAGCCGAGCTGGGACACACCGTGGGGGCGTGGCCGCCCCGGCTGGCACCTGGAGTGCTCGGCGATGGCCACCAAGTACCTGGGGCCCAGCTTCGATATCCACGGCGGAGGCCTGGACCTGGTCTTCCCCCACCACGAGAACGAAATCGCCCAGTCCCGTGCCGCCGGCGACGGTTTCGCCCAGTACTGGCTGCACAACGGGATGCTCGCCGTCGGGGGCGAGAAGATGAGCAAGTCGCTGGGCAACTCCCTGCTCATTCCCCAGATGGTGCAGAAGGTCCGTCCGGTGGAGCTTCGGTACTACCTGGCCCAGGTCCACTACCGCTCGATCATCGACTACTCCGACGAGGCCCTGCAGGAGGCGGCCACCGCCTACCAGCGCATCGAGGGCTTTCTCACCAGGGTGAGCGAGGTGCTGGGCGGGGTCGCGTCCGCCACCGACGTGCCCGCCGAGTTCGCCTCCGCGCTCAACGACGACCTCGGGGTCTCCCAGGCCCTGGCCGTCGTGCACGGTCACGTCCGCGAGGGGAACACGGCTCTGGCCGCGGGGGGCAAGGAGAAGGCCGCCGAGATCGCCTCCGAGCTGCGTACCATGCTCGGTGTCCTGGGCCTGGACCCGCTCAGTGAGCAGTGGAGCGGTGGCGAGCAGGGGCTGCGGGAGGTCGTGGACGCCCTCGTCGCGGTCGCTCTGGAGCAGCGACAGGCGGCTCGTGTCCGTAAGGACTACGCGGCGGCCGACGCGATCCGCGACCAGCTCGCCCAGGCGGGCGTCGTGGTCGAGGACACCCCGGAGGGCCCCCGCTGGGAGCTGCGCCGCGGCTGACACGACGTGCGTGGTGGCCGGACGGCCCTATTGTGGGAGTTCGCCGCCGCGCTCACGTCGGTCGGCGACATTCCACCAGCCGGACGCCTCCGCTTCCGGCATGCCCGCGACACGTACGGGGAGGCGGCGACCATGCCGGCGAAGAAGAGTAAGAAGGGCCCGACCAAGGGCAGTGGCGGCAAGGGCCGCCGTGCCTTGGAGGGAAAGAGCGGTACCCTGCCCGCCGAGCAGAGGCACTGGTACAAGGACAAACAGCGGGCCAAGGCGGCCCGTCGGCCCGGCTCCGCAGGCGCGTCGTCCGCGGCCCCGCAGGGCGGTGAACGCCGCCGACCGGACTCCGACCTTCTGGTCGGACGCAATCCGGTGGTGGAGGCGCTGCGCGCGGGCGTGCCCGCCGCCCGCCTGTTCCTGGCCAACAGCCTCGATCCCGACGAGCGGGTCAACGAGGCCGCCCGGATCGCGGGTGAGCGCGGGGTGGAGGTGCTGGAGGTCACCCGCGCCGAGCTCGACCGCCGCTGCGACAGCAACGGCCAGCCCGGTGCGGCACACCAGGGGGTCGCGCTCCAGGTGCGCCCCTATCGGTACTGGACGCCGGAGGACCTGCTCGACACCGCGCTGGAGTCGGACACCCCTCCGCTGCTGGTGGCGCTGGACGGGGTCACCGACCCGCACAACCTGGGCGCCATCGTGCGCTCGGCCGCGGCGTTCGGCGCCCACGGCCTGATCATCCCCGAGCGGCGTTCGGCCGGGGTCAACATGACCGCCTGGAAGACCTCCGCGGGTACCCTGGCCCGCCTGCCCGTGGCTCAGGCCACCAATCTGACCCGGGCCCTGGAGGGCCTCAAGAAGGCGGGTGTGTTCGTCGTCGGCCTCGACGCCGGAGGCGAGACCCCCGTCCCCGAGCTGGAGTTGGCCACCGGCCCGCTGGCGCTCGTGGTGGGTTCCGAGGGGCGGGGCCTGTCCCGACTGGTGCGGGAGACCTGTGACGTGGTCGCGAGCATCCCGATCGGCGACACCGAGTCCCTGAACGCCTCCGTGGCCGCCGGGGTGTCCCTCTACGAGGTGGCCCGACGCCGGGCCGCGGACAAGGGATAGGTGCTCTGACCACCTGTTTTCCCCTCGGCGTCCGGGGTAGCTGTGCGGCTACCTTCTACCGTCCGCAGAGGAAGCGCAGGTGAGTCACATGTCGGCCGAAAGGATGACTCCTCCCCTGCCCGACTACGAGGACCTGTCGTACCGGGACCTGGAGGAACGCGTGCGCTCCCTCCCGTCGGAGCGGCTGCGCGAGCTGATCGCCTACGAGCAGAGCCACGCCGACCGCATG
>CALGOD010000377.1 GCA_937957845.1 uncultured Nocardiopsis sp. | reverse complement strand
CACACGTGCGACCACGGAGCCTCCGGGTCGAATACGCCTTCGATCTGATCCAGGAAGATGAGTGCGTTCTGCACGTACACCGCTTCACCTTCCCGGTACAGCGGCCGGCAGGTGATGAAATCACTGTTCGTCGGATCAGTGATCGAGGAGATCAGACAACTGGTCACTTCCTCATCATTTTCCAGTCTCGCCAGAGCTGCCTCCCAGCTCCTCAGGTAGCGGTCCACCGACCAGAATCCCAGGTCCATCGGGAACTTTTCCGAGAAATCACCCACCCGGATCCTTCCGGTGGCACATACCGACCACGGCGAGATGTCTTCCGGGTCCGGACCTCGGACGACCTCCATCGAGAATTCATCGCTCTTCGGCGCAGCCGGTCCCGGAACCATGCGTTTCCTTCCCTTCACCATCGACGGTGCACCGTCCCTCTCTCAGAGGGTGACGGGACCGTAGGAGTTCAAGGCCTCGACGATCTGACGCTCCTCGTAGTCCAGGTGGGCCTCCACCTCCGCCGCCAGACGTTCCACGTCTTCCCGGACCCGCACGGGATCGCCGTTCTCCACCAGCTCCTGGATGCGGTCCAGCGCCCGACTGATGACCGAGTGCTCCCTGGTCAGGCGTTCCAGGACGGGAGCGAGCCCGGGATGGCTCTCGGCGAGACCGGGCAGCAGGCGTTCGTCCTCCGCGGTGTGGTGGCCGTGAAGGAACTCACAGAAGGACAGGCACTTCTTGCGGAGCTGCTGTTCGAGCGTGGGCGCCGCCCCCGGGCCTCCCTCTCCGGCGGCGGCGAGGTCCCGACGCAGCGAGGCCAGTTCGGCTCGCAGCATGTCGTGGATCTCGACGAGTTGGTCTCCCAGTGCCTCGACGCGCTCACCCTGGGCGACGGGGGCGACGGGGGCGACGGGGGTGGTGTCGTCAGTCATGTGTTCTCGGCGAAAAGGGAGGGCGACGCGAGAAGTGCCAGTGGCTGGCATTAGCTCTTCATGGGCACTATGCCACCACCGGCGTGAGAGGACAACGGGTTTTCCCGGAGCCGTGGAGACCGCCGTTATGCTGACCCGAATGACCATCGAGCCCACGTCGAACGAGGAGAGTGCGCTTCCGCTGCGCGAACGCAAGAAACTGCGCACCCGGCGGGCCCTCGCCGACACCGCCCTGCGCATGTTCCTGGAGCAAGGGTTCGAGGAGACCACCCTGGACGACCTGGTGAACACGGTCGAGGTGTCGGTGCGCACCTTCTTCCGCTATTACTCCTCCAAGGAGGAGGTCGCCATGACCGCCGAGAACGAGCTGTGGGAGGCCTACGCCACCGAGGCGGGTCGCCTTCGTCTCACCGGGCCGGCCCTGCCCCACCTGCGCGACTGCTACGCGAACGCCGTCCGGGTTCTGCCCGAGGGCTGGACCGATCGCTACCTGCTCACCCGCCGACTGGCGGCGCGCACCCCGGCCCTGCGGATGTACCACGCGGGCACCACCCTGGATCTGCAGTCACGCCTGGTGGGACTGCTGGAGGAGGAACTCGGCGTCGACAGCGGCCAGGACGTGAGGCCGTGGTTGGCCGCCGAGATGGCGCTGGCCGCGGTGCGCCACGGGACCAAGGCCTGGATGCGCGCACACGGGGACCGCGCCGGCGACGCGGACACGCTCATCGCGCAGGTCTCGCGTGCCTTCGACGCCCTTCCCGAGGCGGTCGCGCTGTCCCCGGACACCCCCGCCGGTACGCGCTGAACCACCCTTTCTGTGCGGTGTGTCATATCCCCGGTTCTCACCTGCGCGAAGGCCGACCCCGGATTGTCCACCCGAACCGTCTTCTGGTTATCGTGCCCGTGTTACCCACGTCCGTGGGGCCCGGCAACGGCGCCGACCCTCGGCATGAGACATGACCGATCAGGAGGCACCGCCATGTTCCGCAAAGTGCTCGTGGCAAACCGGGGCGAGATCGCCATCCGCGCGCTACGTGCCGGGTACGAACTGGGCGCCCGTACCGTCGCGGTCTTCCCCCATGAGGACCGCAACTCGCTGCACCGGCTCAAGGCCGACGAGGCTTACCAGATCGGCGAACCAGGGCATCCGGTACGCGCCTACCTCTCGGTGGACGAGATCATCGGCGCCGCTCAGAAGGCCGGAGCCGACGCCGTCTACCCCGGTTACGGCTTCTTGGCGGAGAACCCCGAACTGGCCCGCGCGTGCGAGCGCGCCGGGATCACCTTCGTCGGCCCGCCCGCCGAGGTACTGGATCTGACCGGCAACAAGGCCAGCGCCGTGGCCGCCGCCAGGGACGCCGGCGTTCCCGTCCTGGAGTCCAGCGAGCCCTCCGACGACGTCGAGACCCTGCTGGCCGACGCCGAGCGGATCGGCTTCCCGCTGTTCGTCAAGGCCGTCGCCGGTGGCGGTGGTCGCGGCATGCGCCGTGTCGCCGGACCGGAGCAGCTGCGCGAGGCGGTCGAGGCCGCCATGCGCGAGGCCTCCTCCGCCTTCGGTGACGCCACCATGTTCCTGGAACGGGCCGTGGTCGACCCCCGCCACATCGAGGTGCAGATCCTCGCCGACGGCCAGGGCGGCGTCGTCCACCTCTACGAGCGTGACTGCTCGCTGCAAAGGCGCCACCAAAAGGTCATCGAGCTGGCCCCCGCGCCCAACCTGGACCCGGCCCTGCGCGAGCGCATCTGCGACGACGCGGTGCGCTTCGCCCGCAGGATCGGCTACCGCAACGCGGGCACGGTCGAGTTCCTGGTCGGCGCGGACGGCAGCCACGTCTTCATCGAGATGAACCCGCGCATCCAGGTCGAGCACACGGTGACCGAGGAGATCACCGACGTGGACCTGGTGCAGTCGCAGCTGCGCATCGCCGCCGGCGAGACCCTGTCCGACCTCGGCATAGCCCAGGAGGACATCTACATTCGCGGTGCCGCGCTGCAATGCCGCATCACCACCGAGGACCCCGCCAACGACTTCCGACCCGACACCGGGATCATCAGCGCCTACCGCTCCCCCGGAGGTTCGGGCATCCGCCTGGACGGTGGGACGTCGGCCGCGGGCACCGAGATCAGCCCGCACTTCGACTCCCTGCTGGTGAAGCTGACCTGCCGGGGCCGGGACCTGGCCACGGCGGTCAACCGCGCGCGCCGGGCCGTGACCGAGTTCCGCATCCGCAGCGTCGCCACGAACATCCCCTTCCTGCAGGCGGTGCTGGACGACCCCGACTTCCAGGCGGGACGCGTCACCACCTCCTTCATCGAGGAGCGCCCCCATCTTCTGACCGCGCGACCCTCCGCCGACCGTGGCACCCGACTGTTGACCTACCTGGCCGACGTGACGGTGAACAAGCCGCACGGGGAACGCCCCCAGTTGGTGGACCCGGCCACGAAGCTGCCGGCGCTGCCCGAGGTGGGTTCGCCGCCGCCGGGGTCCCGCCAGCGTCTGGCCGAACTGGGTCCGGAGGGTTTCGCGAGGTGGCTGCGCGAGTCGCCGAACCTCGGTGTGACCGACACGACCTTCCGTGACGCCCACCAGTCCCTGCTGGCCACCCGGGTGCGTACCAAGGACCTGCTGGCGGTGGCCCCCACGGTCGCGCACACCCTGCCCGAGCTGCTGTCCCTCGAGGCCTGGGGTGGGGCCACCTACGACGTGGCCCTGCGTTTCCTGGCCGAGGACCCCTGGGAGCGCCTGGCCGCGTTGCGCGAGGCCGTGCCCAACATCTGCCTGCAGATGCTTCTGCGCGGCCGTAACACGGTGGGCTACACCCCCTATCCCACCGAGGTCACCAACGCGTTCGTGCAGGAGGCCGCGGCCACGGGCGTGGACATCTTCCGCATCTTCGACGCGCTCAACGACGTCGAGCAGATGCGCCCGGCGATCGAGGCGGTGCGCGAGACCGGCACTTCGGTGGCCGAGGTGGCGCTGTGCTACACCGCGGACCTGTCCGACCCCGGTGAGAAGCTCTACACCCTGGACTACTACCTGAAGCTGGCCGAGAAGATCGTCGAGGCGGGCGCGCACGTGCTCGCCGTCAAGGACATGGCCGGACTGCTGCGCGCCCCTGCCGCGGCCAAGCTGATCTCGGCGCTGCGTCGCGAGTTCGACCTGCCCGTGCACGTCCACACCCACGACACCACGGGTGGGCAGCTGGCCACCTACCTGGCGGCCGCTGAGGCCGGGGCGGACGCGGTGGACGGCGCGGTCGCCTCGATGGCGGGCACCACCTCCCAGCCGTCGCTGTCGGCGATCGTCGCCGCCTTCGACCACTCCGAGCGCTCCACCGGGCTCAGCCTGGACGCGGTCAACGAGTTGGAGCCGTACTGGGAGTCGGTCCGCCGGGTCTACGCGCCCTTCGAGGCGGGGCTGTCCGCCCCCACCGGGCGGGTGTACCACCACGAGATCCCGGGCGGACAGCTGTCCAACCTGCGCACGCAGGCGGTCGCGCTGGGACTGGGCGACCACTTCGAGGAGGTGGAGGCGATGTACGCCGCCGCCGACCGGATGCTCGGCCGTCTGGTGAAGGTCACCCCCTCCTCCAAGGTGGTGGGCGACCTGGCGCTGCACCTGGTGGGCGCGGGGGTGTCCCCGGCCGACTTCGAGGCCGACCCCGGGCGCTTCGACGTCCCGGACTCGGTGGTGGGCTTCCTGCGCGGTGAGCTGGGTGTGCCTCCGGGCGGGTGGCCGGAGCCGTTCCGCACCCGGGCCCTACAGGGCCGCTCCGAGGCCCGCGCCACCCAGGAGCTGAGCGAGCAGGACCGCGAGGGGCTGGCCAAGGACAGGCGGACCACCCTCAACCGACTGCTCTTCCCCGGCCCGACGAAGGAGTTCGAGGAGCACCGGGCCGCCTACGGCGACACCAGTGTGCTCTCCAGCGCCGACTTCTTCTACGGTCTGCGCGCGGGCGAGGAGTACTCGGTGGACCTGTCCCCGGGCGTGCGGCTGCTCATCCAACTGGAGGCCGTGGGCGAGGCCGACGAGCGCGGGATCCGCACCGTGATGGCCACGCTCAACGACCAGTTGCGTCCGCTGCAGATCCGCGACCACGCTCTGGCCTCCCAGGTGAAGGCGGCGGAGAAGGCCGACCGCGACGACCCGGGACAGGTCGCGGCCCCCTTCGCCGGCGCGGTCACCCTCACGGTCTCCAAGGGCGACGAGGTGGAGGCCGGGGAGACGGTGGCCACCATCGAGGCGATGAAGATGGAGGCCGCCATCACCGCGCCCGTGTCCGGGCGCGTCACCCGGGTGGCGATCGACCCGGTCCAGAAGGTGGAGGGCGGCGACCTGCTGGTCTGCCTCGGCTGACCGACCCTCTTCTTTCGGGGCGGGCCCCTCGCCGGGGCCCGCCCCACCTGCGCGTACGGCCGGGGCCGGGACGCACCCGTATCGGTGCGGCGCATACCCTCGAAGGGTGAGGAACTCGTTCGACGCCGACGACTGCGCGGCCCTGGCCGCCCGGATCCGCGAGACCCTCGGTGAGGGACCCGTGGTCGCGCTGACCGGGGCGGGGGTGTCCACCGACTCGGGTATCCCCGACTACCGCGGCCCCGACTCACCGCCGCGCACACCGATGACCTACCAGCAGTTCGTGGGCGACGCGGCCTTTCGGCGCCACTACTGGGCCCGCAACCACGTGGGGTGGCGCCACGTGCACAGGACCCTGCCCAACGACGGCCATCGCGCGCTGGCGGCCCTTGAGGAACGTGGTCCCCTGACGGGGATCATCACGCAGAACGTGGACACCCTGCACGAGGTGGCGGGCAGCAGACGGGTGATCGACCTGCATGGCCGCTACGATCGTGTGATCTGTCTGGCCTGTTCGTCCGTGGTCCCCCGGGCGGTCCTGGCCGAGCGCCTGAGCGCGCTCAACCCCGACTTCGCCGACGCGGTGCCCGACGTGGAGATCGCCCCCGACGCCGACGCGGTCCTGGCCTCCACCGAGGGGTTCCGGGTGGCCGACTGCGACTCGTGCGGCGGCATGCTCAAACCCGACATCGTCTACTTCGGGGAGAACGTGCCCAAGGCGCGGGTGATGGAGGGCTACGCCATGGTGGACGAGGCGGAGTCGCTGTTGGTGATCGGCTCCTCCCTGACCGTCTTCTCGGGGCGGCGCTACGTCAAGCGCGCGGTGGAGCAGGGCAAGCCGGTGGTGGTCCTCAACCGGGGTCGGACCCGGGCCGACGACGTCGCCGCCCTCACCGTCGACGCGGGCTGCTCCCAGGTACTGACCGCCCTGGTCTCGGCCTACACCCGCAGCCCTCACGCGGTGGAATAGCCCCGTTCAGCCGTCCTCCTTCAGATGGGCGAGGAAGGTCCGACAGTGGGGCGTTGACCTCCTCGGGTGTTCCTGCCGGGTCCAGTGGCCGCGGCCGGGCAGGACCGTGCCGGCGCGCGGCCTCGGCACGATCCCGGGCAGGGCCTCGACCGGCTCGGGGACTCCACGCATGGCCTGGGCCGTGTCCCTGTCCCCCATCATGTACGGCACCGGGACGTCGATGCCGCGTCCCTGGAAGGACGCCGTGAGCCCCTGGTCGCGTTCGATGTCGCGGTACCGGTCGAACGGTCCGGCGTAGGCGTCGTCCCCGTGCAGAACGTGGTCACGCGCGAAGGCGGCCACGCCCATTCGGATCCTGGTCCCACCGTCCTCCCCTCTGTCACCCGCTGGTCGCCTCCTCGGTCGGTGCGGCCTTCTCATCCGGGGGACCTCCTCATCAGGTGAGGAGGAGGACGGCGACCAAGGTCATGAGGACGATGAGCGTGCCGATCGCGGACACGCGGCGGACGGTCGCCTTCCGGTCCTGTGCCCGTGCGGGCAGAGACGGCCAGCGCAGCACCGCGGACGCGACGGACGCCGCCGTCAGGGCCAGGACCGAATACCACACCGCCACGGGAAGGAGCGTCCACTGGGTCAGCAGCAGCGCCAACAGCAGCCAGAAGAGGGTGTCGACCGTCCTGGCCGACGCGTCCCAGCGATCCAGGAGTCGGTGTCGGCCCCTGTCCCGCCAGGACCTCAGAAGGAGACCGAGCGCGCTCAGGGCGCACGCCCCGTTGAGGAACAACGCCACGGCGTAGGGCAACAGGGTCAGCGGGTCCATCAGGACTCCTCTCCCGTCAGCAGCTCCAGCGCCGGGAGCTCCAACCCGGTGGTGGTGTTGCCGAGCATGACCACCGCGCGTTCGCTCTCCCTGTCCAGGGCGATCATGGAGGAGAATCCTCCCGTTCCCCCGTTGTGCCAGGTGACCTCGGTACCGCCGTACTCGTCGACGACCCAGGCGAACCCGATCCGCCCGCCCTGGCCGTCGTCCCAGCGCGGTTCCATGGCCTCGGCCCCCGGCGCGTCCCCCTCCAGCAGTGCGCGGGCGTAGCGTTCCATGTCGGCGGGGGTGGAGCGGACTCCGCCCGCGGGGGCGTAGGCCTGGGCCAGCCAGGGGTCGGCCCGTCGTCCGCGTTCGCTGTACCCCATGGTCGCCTCCTCGGGGAGGTCGGTCTCGGAGGCGGGCAGGAAGGTCTCCTCCATGTCCAGGGGGTCGAGCAGTCTCTCGCGCAGCAGGGTGGCGTAGTCGGTCCCCGCGGCCTCGGCCAGCGCAAGGCCCAGGACGGCCGTGCCCAGGTTGGAGTAGCGGGACTCGCCGCGGCCGGACGGTTCGGCGGCGGCGACCTGTGCGACCAGCGTGTCGTGGTCGTGGCGGTAGGGATCACGGCCCAGGGCGGAGGCCAGGCCCCCGGTGATCTGGTCGGACACTCGGCCGGGCAGCCTGGGCAGCCCCGAACGGTGGCTAGCCAGCTCGGCCAGGGTCACGTCGGCGGCCGGGGCCCCGTCGAGGTCGACCAGGTCGCCCAGAGCGGTGTCCTCGGTGACCTCGCCCCGCTCGACGGCCTCGGCGAGCAGTGCACCGGTCATCGTCTTGGTGATCGACCCGATCTCGTAGTCGGTGTGGTCGTCGGCGCCGAAGTGGGCGAAGCGGGTGTGCTCGCCGTCGATCTCCACGACGCCGACCCGGTCGTGGACGCCCTCGGACAGTAGGGGACGCACCTGGGCCAGGAGGCCGGGATCCCCGCTCTCCTCTTCCGACAGGGACGGCACCAGAGGCCGCGCGGCGACCCCGACGGCGATGACCAGCGCGGCCGCCGCGCAGGCGACGACGATGGTCCAGGGTGCGGGTCTCATCACGGACTTTCCCTTCTCTAGGGCGCGCCGCCCGCCGCGGTCAGGATGACGAGCAGGGGGACGACGCGCTCGGGGGGAATGGTGTAGTGGCCGCGCCGGAGGGTGGTGAGCCATCCTGCGGCGACCAGGTGGTTGACGTGGTGGTAGATCTGGCCGGTGGTGCCGAAGCCGGAGCGTTCGACCAGTTCGGCGACGGTTCTGGTGCCTTCCCAGACGGCGTGCAGCACCTGGAGGCGGACCGGGTTGCCCAGGGCGTCGAGGGCGGTGGCCATGCGGGACCAGTCGGCGTTCGCCAGTCGTTCGACTGGGAGTCCCTGCTGCCACTCCAGCGCATCCTCGCCCTCCTCGTCCCGGACGATCCCGGCGAAGACCACGCCACCGCGCCCGGTGGCGTGCGCGCGCAGGGCGTTGAGCGCGAAGAACACGTCGCCGGACGCCCCCTCGGCCTCGCCGGGAGGAGCCGGCTCCCGCACCGCGGCGTCCTCCAGCGCGGCGATCCGCGCCTCCAGATCCGCCAGTCGCTGCTCGGTCGTCCGTTCCATCACATCTCCACTTTACAGACTTTTCCGTAATTACGTAATTCCACACCTACAGGTGCGGGATCCATGGCTTTGCCGGATCCGAAGACATCGATGAAGTGCCGCTGACCCGGTGAGGTCGATGATGAAAGACGAGGCGCGCGGATCACGGTCCGTGGGGGACACCGGAAGCCGCCGCTTCCCCGTCCCGAAGCGCGACCGAAGGCCCCGGCGGCCGGGAAGGAGCCGACATGCTCACGCAGAAAGCCAACGGATGGCAGTACTTCTCCGCCACCTTGCTGATCATCGCCGGAGTGATCAACATCATCCAGGGGATGGTGGCGCTCTACCAGCCCATCTTCTACACGACGGGGAGCATGGACCTGCTCCTGTGGGAGTACAACGCCTGGAGCGGCCTGCTCGGCGTGCTGGGCGTGGCCCTGATCGTGGCCGCCCTGACCCTGATGACCCAACATGTGGCGGCGCGCGGCGTCGCCCTTCTGCTCGCGGCCCTCAACGTCATCGCCCAGATCGGCTTCGTCGCGGCGATGCCGATGTGGTCTTTGGTGACCCTCGCACTGAGCGTCATCGCGATCTACGGCCTGACCGCGGGCTGGCAGTCCGGGGCGCGTGGGCAGGAGCGCCTTGAGGAGGAGCCCGTCTACCACAGCGGCTACAGGGCCGCCCACGCGGCGCCCCGCGCCAGCGCCCCCCGCCCCCCCCGCACTCCCCCCCCACGACCCGCGACCACACACCCCCTTCCACACACGCCTCCCCACTCCACTCGTCCGCCGCCCCTTTTTTAATGATACGGCGACCACCGAGATCTACACTCTTTCCCTACACGAC